>NZ_JBICKP010000018.1:0-265764 GCF_043104335.1 Pseudomonas sp. WSY_20 | reverse complement strand
AAAGCAACAGCAACGGCAACGGCAACGGCAACGGCAACGGCAACGGCAACGGCAAGTTGTATGGGACGATTTTAGTATCGCCCTGGCCATGGCTCATCCTCTGCCAGCCCTAGTGAATCGTCGTGCTCGTTCGTTCAAGTAAAAAAGCGGCGGATAAGCCGCGATCACGCCTAGGACGAACGGACACGCCATGACACTTCGCAACCCGTCAATTCCCCTTGCCCAGATGTTACGCCTAACCTTGCTAGGCATTGCTCTCTGGCCTCTTGCTCACCAGCCCGCCCTGGCAGCTGATCAGGTGCAGACGATCTCCTTCGACATCGCCCCCGGCCCACTCGGCAGCATACTGAACGAATACGCCCAGCGCGCCGCCATCTCGATATCGTTCGAGCGTACCGCCCTCGCCGGCCTTCGTTCAAACGGCCTGCAAGGACGCTATGGCGTATGGGAAGGTCTAAATCACCTGTTGCAAGGCACTGGCCTGCGCCTTGGTCGCGACGCTAACGGTGGCTACCTTGTGCTTGCCCCTGCCCCGGGCACCAGCGGGGCAATGGAACTGACCGCCCTGAGCATTTCCGGCAAGGCCCCCGGTGCCCTCACCGAAGGCTCGGGCGCGTACACCACCGACTCGTCCAGCAGCTCTACGCGCCTGAACCTGTCACTCAAGGAAACCCCACAATCGATCACGGTCCTGACGCGCCAGCGCCTGGACGACCAGAAGCTCGATACCCTCACCGACGCACTGGACGCTACCACCGGCATCACCGTCATTCGCGAAAGCCTTGGGGCCGACAGCACGGCGTACTTGTCCCGGGGCTTTGCCATCCGCAACTTCGAGATCGACGGCGTCCCCACGTCGGCGAACATGGACAACTACACCCAGAACACAGCCATGTACGACCGGGTGGAAATCGTGCGCGGCGCCACAGGCTTGATCAGCGGCATGGGCAACCCATCGGCCACCATCAACCTGATCCGCAAACGCCCCACCGTTGATCCTCAAGTGCAGTTGAGCGCAGAGGCCGGAAGCTGGGACCGCTACGGCCTGGGCGTTGACGTGAGCGGCGCGCTCGATGAAAGCGGCAGGCTGCGTGGCCGCCTGGTGGCCGATCACAAGGACCAGCACGCCTGGATCGACCGCTTTGACCAACAGCTCTCGACCCTGTATGGCATCACCGAACTGGACCTGGGCGACGAGACCCTGCTGACGGTGGGCCTCAGCCATCAGGTCACCCACAGTACCGCCCCCATTCGCACTGGCTTCCCGCTGTTCACCACGGACGGGGCGCGCACGCATTTCTCCCGCTCGTTCAATACCGCGCCAGACTGGAGCTATTACGACCGGCAGCAAAGTACCCTCTTCACCTCGCTAGAACATCAGTTCGCCAACGGCTGGAGCGGCAAGGTGGAGTACAGCCATGCGCGCAACGACTACGACACCGTGATCGCCTACGTCGATGGCGAAATCGACCCAGCAACCGGTGCCGGGGCTACGATCAACCCGACCCGCTGGAAGGCCGCGCCCACCCAGCACAGCCTGGACGCCTACCTCACCGGCGCCTTCGATGCCCTGGGGCGCGAACACGAAGTGATCGGCGGCGTGACCCTGTCACGGACCGAGGAAAGAGGCACATCCAACTTCGGCGGCTGGCAGAGTGCTCGAACGGGCTACGACGACACCATCGACAACATTTTCAACTGGAACGGATCGTCCCCCAAGCCGGTGTTCACCCAAATCGGCACTACCGACATGACCGAAACCCAGTACGCAGGCTACCTGACCTCGCGGCTGCACCTGAGCGATGCCGCCAGGCTGATCCTCGGGGCACGCGTGGTCGACTGGAACAGGGTGAACAAGAGCGCGCTCTATACCGGCTCGCGTCAACGTACCGAGCGGACCGAGAACGGTGTAGTGATCCCCTATGCTGGGCTGGTCTATGACCTGAACGATACCTGGGCTGCCTACGCCAGCTACACGCAAATCTTCAACCCGCAAGGTAACCAGATTCGCGATGTCAAGGGCTCGCCCCTCGACCCGCAAGAAGGCACAGGCTACGAAGTGGGGTTGAAAGCCGATCTGCTCGACAAACGCCTGACCGCAAGCCTGGCCCTGTTCCGGGTGGAGCAGGACAACCTGGCACTCGCCGATGGGCGCTTGCTGCAGCCCAACGGGTTTCAGGCGTATCGCGCCGAGAGCGGCACCACCAGCGAAGGTGTAGAGCTTGAGCTCAACGGTGAGCTGGCCGAAGGCTGGCAGGTCATGGCGGGCTATTCCTACAACGTCAGCTTCGATACCAACGACCAGCGCATCGTTACCGAGATTCCGCGCAATAGCGTGAAGCTGTTCACCACGTACCGCCTGCCGGGCGAGCTGGACAAATGGACTGTCGGCGGCGGGATCAACTGGCAAAGCGAAACGGGCTATGCCCTGAGCTACGCCACCACCCAGAGCAGTTATGCGCTGGTCAACCTGATGACGCGCTATCAGGTGACGCCGCAGCTATCAGCCAGCGTGAACGTCAGCAACCTGTTCGACAGACACTACTTGACGACCACGGCAGGCGGGATCTACGGCGCCCCACGCAACGTCATGACGACGCTGCGCTACAACTTCTGAGGCCCATACCCGTCGGCGGATGAGCGGGCCCGTCAATGACGGGCCGCGTAGTTATGCCAACTCTCCCTCCCAGGGATGCTCCGACAGCAGCCGCAAGGTCAGCGACAGTGTCAGCTGACGCTCGGACGCGCTGCGCTCATCGGCCAGGTTACCCACGGCCTCGAGGATCTGCTGCTCGGTCATACCTTCCTGGCCCTGCAAAAGCCCCTCGAGCCGGACGTGATAGGGCTGGTTCAGCGTCTCGTATTCGCCTGAATACGAAGTTCGCAGAAAATCGATCCAGAACGTGCGCTGCAGCAGCGAGTCTGCAATCCGCGCATTGCTTTCTGCCAGCAGAATGCTGCGCGCGGCGTCACGCAGATGCACATCGTTGACGTCGGAAAATACCCGGTGATACATGTAGCGCGACTGAGCCGGCAGCCCCAACGGCCGGACCAATCCGGCCCGGTACGCTAGGTGTATCTCCACTTCATCGATCAGGCCGTAGGGGTTGGTGGCCCTTTCCCTGGCAATGTGTTGGGCTGCAACGCGGTCCACCTCGTCCAGGCGATAGAGCTCGCGACCAATGCGCACCAGCGCAGGCGCCGTGTCTGCGGCGGCAAGCCCTGCGGTGCGAGTCGTGACCAGTGCACGTACCTCGAACAGGCTAAGCATCAGCAGCATCTGATCAGCACAGGTGCGCGGCCCTGCTGCCTGCTGGAAGACAGCTTCACGGACTTGCGAGTTTTCAACGCAAACCTCGATCAACGCCCAGATGCGCCTGCGCAGATCAATGCCTTGAAAGTGATAATCGTTCGAGCGCCCGAGGTCGTTGAAGAACCGCATCAGGTCATCGCTGCCAGGTTCGTCGGCCAGCGCCTTCCAGTGCTCGGAGCGGAGCACACGCTCCTCAGGGCTGGAGTCAGCCAACCACCGTTCGAGGGATTCCTGCCCGCCAGGGCCATGACGGCGCAGGGGCAAGGCCGTTGCACCCGCATCGCCCAAGGTGCCGCGCAGCTCGGTCTGGGTTGGTTCGGGAACAGGGTTGTCATGCAGGCTGAGCCCGGCCAGCCGCCGGTGGGAGTGAGCAAGGGTTGGGCTCATGTCCGCAATGCGGTTATCGCGAAGATCGATTTCTTCCAAGGCAGGATGCATGTAAACCTCGACCGGCAGCTCAGCCAGGCCCGTGTCACGCAGGTGTAGCCGCTGTAGATCCAGCAGCCGTCCCAAAGGTGGCAGTTGGCCGATCGGGTTGTGCGACAGGTCAAGGGTGCGCAACCGGGTCAATGCACTGAGCCTTGCCAGGCCTGCGTCGTCGATAACGATCTGGTTGCGCGTCAGGCGCAGCTCGGTGAGCTGGGTCAGTGCCTGGACGCCCTCTGGAACACTGCTCAGCAAGTTGTGGCTCAGATCCAGGGTGCGCACATTAGGGAATCGCTCGAGAAACCCCTCGGTGATGTTCGACAAATGGGCGCGGCGCAGCGTCAAGTGCGTAACGTGATCGAATATAGCGTGCGCAGGCAGCACTGGCAGGCTGTCAATGCGTTCGCTGTCGATGACCAGGCGGTACTCGCCGTCGACGTCAGGTCGCTTGCGCCGCCAGCACTGGCGGATGCGACGGGCAATCTGTCGACGGCGCTCGGGCAGCGGTGCCGTAGTCGCTTCCCGGCGCCAGGCAGTCAGATTGTCACCCAGATCCACAAGGCATTGCTGCAAGGTACGCAGGTGATCCCATGGTTGCTGACCCTGCAAACGTACCCGCTCAAGATACACTTCGATGTCCATCTCGCTGAGTGTCGGAAAGATCTGCTGGTAGCCCTGAAGCATGGCTCGCCGCGACCCTTCCGGACGACCACTGAGCGCATAGCCAATGCGACCATCGCCAAGACGCATCGGGGGCCTGGATTTACCGGGCGGCGCCATGCCCAAGAGCTGCGCAGCCTGCACTCGGTCAGCAAAAGCATGGTCTGCAAGCGCATTGGCAAGCTTGGCTGGCGTGGCCGAGACTGCCCCCATATCTGCGCGTTGTGATGGATCAAGGGTGCGCAGAAGTGCGTGAAAAAAACCGTCATCAACGACGGCACCGGGCAGAGCGCGTCCTGTGTGATCGGCTGCCAGATAGCCCTGTTTCGTAAGGATAAGAAAACGCGTCTCAGACGCCGCTGTAGCGCCCACGCTGGCCCGTACGTCGCCGTCTGGCTTCGTCTCGCGCACTTCCACCCTGATTGACGAATCCCAAGGCCAGCTGGCGTCCAGCAAACCCAAAGCCAACTGCTCGGTGTCTCTGTTCACGGCGTTCGTCTGCTCGAAACCGGCGCACGCGCGGTCCAGGCGAGCGTCATGCAAAGCCCATCGGGCTCGCTCGGCCAGCGCAAGCGGGACTTTGTGCTGTTCCAGCAGTTGTTTGCGTTCACCATCGCCGGCAGTGGCGAGCAACTCTCGGCCTGCCCGGGTGGAAAGCGTAGGAAAGTCCCGGTGCAGCGGGCCTGCTGCCCGCTCAGGGACCGTCTGTACAGCCCGCCAGTGAGCTTCGAATGCTTGCCCACGTAGCCGCGCAAACGCGTCATGCAACTCATAGCGCTGCACGGCATCACACAACCGCGCTGGTGCGGGTGCATTTTCCAGGTGCAGGCGTCGCAGGGAGGCTTCGTTCATGCCTACGCTACGCAGTACTGCTCGCGCAGCCGATTGCCCGACCAGAGCAAGATTCGAACCTAGACGTCTCATTAGCACATGCGCTTCATGCCACTCCTGAGGGCGCTCAAGCGCATGTCGCATACCGCCTGTACCATTGTCCTCCAGGCCGATAGTGGGTGCGTGGTCACGCTCGGGATGCTCGATGGCGAGTCGCTGACCACTTGCCTCGAGTCGGTAAGCACTGCTGTCGATACCTACATGGAGGCGGTCATGCAACAGGCCACGCTGCCCCTGTGCCAGGTGCATGTCCGGTACCGCATAACCCGGCAGATCGACGCGGGCCAAGCGGTGTTCGCCGGCGCGCGACAGTACGGGGACGAGTTCATCTATCACACGCTCCCGCGCCACTGCATTCCCGGCCGCCCCAGCCGCTGCGCTCACCCCGATCATGACCACATTCTGCGCCACAGACACCAGGTGACTGAGCGCTGCCTCCCGATCGCCCAGCGTCCAATCATGATAACCCTCGATTACCTCATCGGTGATCTGACGTGCTGCCAGCGCAAGTAATGGCAGCCCGAGTTCCGGTACGAAAAAACTCGCCAGCCCCAGCAAGTCAATGCCCAGTCCGTGGAGGAAATGTGTGCGTCGGTCGCGCGCACTGCTATCTACGGAGCCATTGGGCACGGCCAGCACCTGAGCATTATCAAGTACGGTATCTACTTGCACTTCACGCAGATACCGGATCAAGTCGCCCTGAATGGCTTGGTGTCGCCCGTCCAGTGCGATTGGCTCTTGGGCAGCCGTGCTGGCCAGCAAGTGCTTGAAACCCTTTACAAAGTGCAGTCGGTCGCGCTCTTTGACAAAGCGTTGGAAGAACTGCCGGTAGGCAGGTTCACGCAAACGCATACCCAAGCTGCGGAACAAGTCCGACCACGAAGCAAAGGTAGCGATGGCACCATGCGGATCGTCCGGTACCCACAGAAGCAGGCCCTGCGCCGTGGAGGAGCCGTGATCAGTCTGCGGTTCGAATACCGTGATGCCAGTGATGACCCGACCCAGCAGCCGAAGCTCGCTGAACGTACCCAGCGACTTTTCGCCTTTCCCTTCAACGGCGCCGCTCAGGTAGTCCAGGAGTTGCCCGGCAACGACACCTTGCACACGCGCCAGCTCAGTTGCAGCCAGCAGGCTAGTGCGCCAACCTTCTTCGAGCACGGCGTTAACGTGACGTCGGCGGCTATCGTCGGCGAACAGCACGTGCTTGAGGTGTTGCTGATAAGTAGCGCCCAGATCCAGGGATCGACAGACCCCCGCGAATGCACGGGGACGCAAGGCAATCATATTCCCATCGGCGTCCACCAGGTCCGATTTCGGCAACCAGGCTACTTCAGCAGTCTCACGTCTATCGAAATTATGCAACGCACAGACTAGCAACGGTTGCACCAAGGTCGTCGGGACCACGTGATCAGGCACGGTGCCGAGACCGGATGGGTAACGCACATGCACCGCGCGGCGCAGCTTGGCGGTACGAACGTCTACCGGACGATGCAGAAGTTTCTCCAATGCGGCCTCCAGCAGCGTGCTGGCGAACGTATCGAGCGGCTTTATGCCGGCGAATACGGCTTGAACCTGCTCGCGGGCGCGCTGCTGGGCGCTTAGTGCCTGGTGCAGGATCTTGATCTGCTCAACCGTAGCGCTCGTCATCCAAGGCGGTAATCGATTGGCGATGAATGTATCAACGGAGTCATCGGGGAAGGGCTGGTTGGTCATGTAGCACCTGCACGTAGTAAAACCGAAAGTGAGCCAGCTCCGGCAGCCAGCCCCGAGGTAATTATCTAGAGCCATCGAAACAGCAGCGGTGTTCCACGCAACTGCACGTCCCCTGAAACGGTCATTTGCGCTACAATCGCGCCCGGGTGCTAGCTGCTTGGGGCAGTGACGCAGGTTAAAAAAGCTACGCAGGTCGGGCCGCCATGCGGGAGTCATTGCGCCTATGCAAAACACCAAGGTCCCCAAAGCACAGCAACTGGCCGAGCGTGCGCTGGCCAGCCTCGAACGTTTCCTGCACATCGAAGCCGTCAGTGGTGTGGTACTGCTGATCGCCGCCATCGCCGCCCTGATCTGGGCCAATTCCCCGGCCGCCGCCAGCTACGACGCCCTCTGGCACACACCAATCACGCTGGGTATCGGCTCGCTGGTCTATTCCCAGTCCCTGCATTTCTGGATCAATGATGGCCTGATGACGATCTTCTTCCTGGTGGTCGGGATGGAGATCCGCCGCGAGATCCATGAAGGTGCCCTTTCCAGCCTGCGCCAGGCGTCCTTGCCCATGCTGGCAGCCATGGGTGGGGTAGCCGTGCCTGCCATGGTCTACCTGGGCTTCGGCCATGCGCCTAGCGAGCAGCAAGGCTGGGCGGTGCCGACAGCCACCGATATCGCGTTCGCGGTCGGCGTCTTGGCGCTGCTGGGCAAGTCGATCCCGTCGAACATTCGCGTCTTTCTGCTGGCACTGGCGATCATCGACGACATCATCGCGGTGCTGATCATCGCCGTGTTCTACTCCGGTGGCCTGGACTACCTGGGCTTTGCCGTCGCGGCAGCGGGCCTGCTGCTGGTCCTGATCATGCAGCGCATCGGCGTGGGCTCGGCCTTTGCCTATGTCATCCCAGGCGCGATCACATGGGTGGGTGTGCTGATGACCGGTGCCCACCCTACCCTGGCAGGCGTCGTCCTGGGGCTGATGACCCCCGTCACCAGCCGCCCTATGTGGGAACGTCCTGTAGAGGCCGTATCGCGCCTGAGCGAAGAAGTGGTCGGCCGGGCCAAAGCCGCGACCCAGGACGCCAGCCAATTGCTTACGCCACTCAAGCACCTGCGGGTGGCGCAACGTGAAGTGCTGCCGCCGGTGTTGCGTGTGCAGAGTGCGCTGCACCCTTGGGTGGCATTCGGCATCATGCCGCTGTTCGCCTTGGCCAATGCCGGGGTGAGCCTGTCGGGCGTCAACCTGGACAGCGAAACACCGCGCTGGGTGATGGAGTCGGTGATGGCGGCGTTGGTCATCGGCAAACCGGTAGGCATCGTCGGCATCAGCTGGCTGATGGTGCGCTTGGGGCTCTGCTCGTTGCCGCCAGGGGTCAACTGGAGCGGCATCACCTTGATCGGGCTGCTGGCAGGTATCGGCTTCACCATGTCCATCTTCATTGCCAACCTGGCGTTCGCCAGCCCTGCGGCGCTGGGTGCGGCCAAGTTGGGCGTGCTGGCAGGTTCGGTGGTTGCGGCCTCGCTGGGCCTGGCATGGGGCGCATGGCGCGTGCGCGGTAAACACTGATAGCGTCCAAGCTGTTTCCCCATGCTCAAGCGCATGGGGAAACACGCTGAGGGGTTGCCCACGGCCGCTCGTCGTCCCAATCGTCGATCCAAGTCAACCCAGGGCAACGGGACCTTTCGAACAGGTACGAGCATTCTCAACTGCAGGAGCTTCTACCATGCGCGACTACCCTACCCCACCCTTCCCCTCTCAGCCCCAGACCGTACCCGGCTCCCAGCCGAAAATGGACCCGGTACCGGACTGCGGCGAGCAGACCTACGTCGGCCATGGCCGGCTCGAAGGCAAGAAGGCGCTGATCACCGGCGGCGACAGCGGCATCGGCCGCGCGGTGGCCATCGCCTATGCCCGTGAAGGCGCCGATGTCGCCATCTCCTACCTGGATGAACACGAAGACGCCGAAGAGACCAAGCGCTGGGTGGAGGCAGCCGGGCGCAAGTGCCTACTGCTGCCAGGCGATCTGGCGCAGAAGCAGCAATGCCACGCGATCGTGGAGAAGACCGTGGCCGAGTTCGGCCGCATCGACATTCTGGTGAACAATGCCGCCTTCCAGATGGCCCACGAAACGTTCGAGGAAATCGAGGACGAGGAATGGGTAAAGACCTTCGACACCAACATCACGGCCATCTTCCGCATCTGCAAGGCCGCCCTGCCGTCCATGCCCAAAGGCAGCTCGATCATCAACACCAGCTCGGTCAACTCCGATGATCCGTCTTCATCGCTGCTGGCCTACGCGGCGACCAAAGGCGCCATTGCCAACTTCTCTGCAGGGCTGGCGCAACTGCTGGCCAAAAAGGGCGTGCGCGTCAACAGCGTTGCGCCAGGCCCGATCTGGACGCCGTTGATCCCCGCAACCATGCCCGACGAAGCCGTCAAGAATTTCGGCTCCAGCTACCCCATGGGCCGCCCTGGCCAACCGGTGGAAGTGGCGCCGATCTACGTACTGCTGGGTTCGGACGAAGCCAGCTACATCAGTGGCTCGCGCTATGCGGTCACAGGCGGCAAGCCCATTCTCTGACTGACGCGGGGCTCTGCACGACAGAGCCCCTGCGCCACCTCACGGCATCAGGATCGCCTGGGCGCGATCGATAGAAGGCACTGGCATGCTATCCCTGCTCACCATGAGCCACTGACGCATGCGAGCAGTGTCGAATATCTGGCCTTCTTCCATCATCGTCAGAATCAATGCCTGGGACATTCGGTAACACCCACACTGGGCGCACTGGCGCTGCTCCCATCCGCCGGCACATTCGATGGACTCTGCTTGTCCTGCGCATATCAGACAGCTCATATAAGCCCCCTTCTTGTTCTTGTTCACCAGAGCGTGGTCCCATGACCTACCCAACCCGGACATGGCCAACTTCCATGAGATATCCGTGCCAATGCTTAAATTCAGTGAAATGCGCTGCCCGATTGTCGGTTAGGTCAGCAGTTGACTCAGCACCGCGCGCAGTTTCCCGGGTTTGACCGGTTTGTTCAGCACCGGCATGCCCAGCGCCTGCAACGCCTGCCTGCCTTCGTCGCTGCGGTCTGCGGTGATGATGACGGCGGGGATCGTGCACCCGAACTGCTCACGCAACCGCTCCACCACGTCGCACCCCAGAATGCCGTGGTCCAAGTGGTAATCTGCCAGGATCAATTCCGGCGGCTGCCCTTGCAGCGCGTCCAAGGCTGCATGCTGATCGATGGCCGTGACGACCTTGCAGCCCCACTGCCCCAACAGGGCGCCCATGCTGTGCAAGATACTCGCCTCGTTGTCCAGCACCAGTAGCCGCCGCCCCGGCAGGGGATCGCCCATGCTCGGCTGCGGTAGCGCCACTGCCGTGGCCGCTGGCAGACAGCTTGCCATCGGTACCTGAATCGTGAACACCGACCCTCGCCCTGGTCGTGAGCGCACCCGTACCGGATGCTCGAGTATCTTGGCGATGCGCTCGACGATCGCCAGGCCCAGCCCAACCCCCTTGCGCTCGGCTGCCCGGCCCACATCCAACTGGTTGAACTCGAGGAAGATCGACTCCAGGCGATCGTCCGGGATACCGCGCCCGGTATCCCACACCTGCAGTTCGAGGTTAGGGCCACGCCGCCGCGCCGCCAACAGCACGCCGCCCTTTGACGTGTAGCGGCAAGCATTGCTCAGAAAGTTACGCAGGATGCGGGTCATCAGCCGCACATCGGTGCCCATGGCAACGTCGGGAATACGTGACCTGAGCTTGAGGCCTGCGGCTTCGGCCACCGATTCGAACTCGGACACCAGTGGCGCGAACACGGTGCTCAGGTGGTACACGCCGATGTCCGGCTTCACGGCGGCCTGATCAAGTCGCGAGATGTCCAGCAGGTCGGTCAGCAGGTCTTCGGCCCCTTCCAAGGCCTGATGAGTGCGTTCAACCAGCAGTTGTTCGGCCTGCGCCAGCGGCCGCTCGCGCAGGGTCGAAATCAGCAAGCGGGCGGCATTGAGCGGTTGCAGCAGGTCATGGCTGGCCGCCGCCAGGTATTTGTCCTTGCTGCGGTTGGCCAGCTGTGCGGCGTCCCGGGCCTCGCGCAGGGCCCGGGCAATCTGCTTGCGCTCGGTGATCTGCTGATGCAGGTTGCGGTTGGCTTCGAGCAGTTGATCGGTGCGGTCGGCCACCCGCTGCTCAAGCTCATCGTTGAGTTGCTGCAAGTGCTGCTGCGCCAGCTTGCGCTCGGTGATATCGGCCACGAACCCTTCCACCAAGCCTTCATGCCCAGGTTTGCGCAGCAGGTTCATGAGCACGTCGATGTGGCGGCCATCGCGGCGGCGCAGGCGGGTTTCGTAACCGTGCAGGCTATGCTCGCGGGCCAAGGTCGTGGTGATGGCGTGCAGTTCCTGAGCGCCCCCGACGAAAAGGTTGGCGGCAAGGTCGGTCAGCGAAAACAGTACGGCTTGGGGGTCGTCATAGCCCAGCATCCGCGCCAGGGCCGGGTTGGCGGCGCGCATGCCATCCTGCAGGCTGGCCTGAAAGATCCCGTGAACGGCATGTTCGAACAACCACTTGTAGCGGTTGCGCTCAGCTTCCAGTTCTTCCAGCCGCGCAGCCAGTTCCGGGTAATGACTCTTGCGCGCGGACTGGTCGCCCAGTCCCAGCAGCCCGGCCAGGGCTCGCTGCTGCGCTTCAGAGGGCTTCGCCATAAACAACCTCGACGTCGCGCTGGCTGGAGGCGCGTGGGTTGGTCAGGATGCACGGATCGTCCATCGCGTGCTGCGACAGGAATGGAATATCGCTGGTGCGCACACCGTGCAGCCCAAGGGTTTCATGAAAACCCATGGCGTATTTCAGGGCGATCAGGTGCTCGACCAGGCGCGCGCAAATCTGCCGGTGGTTCAGGCCCCGGCAATCGATGCCCATCACTTCGGCAATCACCTTGAAGCGCTCGGGCGCCGAACTGTAGTTGAAAGCCACCACATGCTCGACCAGCACGGCGTTGCACAAGCCGTGGGGCAGATCCAGGAAGCCGCCGAGGCTGTGCGACATCGCGTGCACGGCGCCGAGGATGGCATTGGAAAAGGCAAGCCCCGCCTGCATGCTGCCCAGCATGACTTTTTCGCGCAGGCTGATGTCGGTCGGATTGTCGATCATCTGCACCAGGTTGCCGTTGATCAGGCGCATGGCCTCAAGGGCATGCGGGTCGGTCAGGGGGCCGTGGCCAGTGGAGACGAACGCCTCGATGGCGTGCACCAGGGCATCGATCCCGGTACAGGCCGACAAGAACGGGTCCATGCTCAGGGTGGTCTGTGGATCGATCAACGACACGTCGGGTACCACCGCCTTGCTGACGATGGAGAACTTCATGCGTTCTTGCTGGTTGGAGATGATCACGAACTGCGACACATCCGCCGAGGTGCCGGCCGTGGTCGGGATCAGGATCAGCGGGGGGCTGGGCACGCGGATCATGTCCACGCCCTCGAACTCAAGGATGCTGCGCCCGTGCGCCACCACGATGCCGATGGCCTTGCCGCAGTCCATCGGGCTGCCCCCGCCGACGGCGACGATGACATCGCAATGGTTTTGCCGGTAGATCTCGGCGCCGAGCATCACCTCCTCGACCCGGGGGTTGGGCGACACCGCGCTGTAGAGGCAATAGTCGATGCCCTGGGCTTGCAGGCTGGCCTCGACGTCGGCCACCCACCCGGCAGCGATCACCCCAGGGTCGCTGACCACCAGCACCTTGCGGGCCCCGAAGGTCTTGGCGTAGTTGGCCACGTTATGCCGGCAGCCGGCACCGAAGATGATTTCAGGCGAAACAAATTTGCGAAGCGGGCTGAAACTCTGGCTCATGGGCAAGCCTGTTCTTATTGTTCTGGAAGGTGAGTGCCAGCGTAATGCATCCATCGACGAAAGCAACCAGACCTAGGTGGCATCGTGTTCACTCGACCCAGGCCCTGGCCCTGGCGAGCTCGAGAAAGCCCAGCACGTCCTCCTCAAGACCTTGCACATCGGCAAAGCGCTGACGCAAGCACTCGATGACACCCGCCACGCTGAGCTGACCGTCCAGCAGTTCCAGCACCCAGCCAGCACTGCCGTTCAGTTCGATGACCACGCCCGGGCACTGCAGCACATGCATGCCTGTGCTCGGTTCCCAGCGCAAGCGGGCCCGACGGTGCACTTGCAAGGCCTGATGACGGGTGATCGGCTCCACGGCCCAGATTGTTCCTGGCGGGTAGAAAGACACCGGCCACCGCGTGGGTGGCCGGAGGGCGGATCAACGGTTAGCGAAGTACATCGTCACTTCAAAGCCAATGCGCAAGTCGGTGAAGGCGGGTTTGGTCCACATGGCGTGTCCTCTTCTTGTGCCGGACGATTCCGGTACAGCCATTAATGCACGGGCAGCCGCAGGGCCAAATGCTACTTTGGAACGAACTCACGGCGCCCATGGACGAGGGTGTCTGGGCCTTAGAAGAAGCCCAGTGGATTGATGTCATAGCTCACCAGCAGGTTCTTGGTCTGCTGGTAGTGGTCGAGCATCATCTTGTGGGTTTCACGGCCCACGCCCGACTTCTTGTAGCCCCCGAATGCAGCGTGCGCCGGGTACAAGTGGTAGCAGTTGGTCCAGACACGCCCGGCCTTGATCCCGCGGCCCATGCGGTAGGCACGGTTGATATCGCGGGTCCACACGCCGGCACCCAGCCCGAATTCACTGTCGTTGGCGATGGCCAGCGCCTCGGCTTCGTCCCTGAAGGTGGTCACGCCCACCACAGGCCCGAAGATCTCCTCCTGGAACACGCGCATCTTGTTGTCGCCCTTGAGCAGCGTGGGCTGGATGTAATAGCCGCTGGCCAAGTCGCCCTGCAGGCGCTCGGCAGCGCCGCCGGTCAGCAACTGAGCGCCTTCGTCCTGGGCAATCTGCAGGTAGGACAGGATCTTGTCGTACTGCTGTTCGGAGGCTTGCGCACCGACCATGGTCGAGGTATCGAGCGGGTTGCCACGGTTGATCTTGGCGATCTTCTTCATCACCTCAGCCATGAACGGCTCGTAGATCGATTCCTGAATCAGCGCCCGCGACGGGCAGGTGCACACCTCGCCCTGGTTGAAGAAGGCCAGCACCAACCCTTCGGCCGCCTTCTCGATGAAGGCCGGTTCGGCCTGCATGATGTCCTCGAAGAATACGTTCGGCGATTTGCCGCCCAGCTCTACCGTCGAGGGAATGATGTTGTCCGCGGCGCACTTCATGATGTGCGAGCCCACCGGCGTAGAGCCTGTGAAAGCGATTTTGGCGATGCGCTTGCTGGTGGCCAGGGCCTCCCCGGCTTCACGGCCAAACCCCTGGACGATGTTGAGCACGCCAGCTGGCAGCAGGTCGGCGATGAGCTCAGCGAAGACGGTAATCGACAGCGGCGTCTGCTCGGCGGGCTTGAGCACCACGCAGTTGCCGGCGGCCAGTGCCGGGGCCAGCTTCCAGGCGGCCATCAGCAAGGGGAAGTTCCAGGGGATGATCTGCCCCACTACACCCAGCGGTTCATGGAAGTGGTAGGCGACGGTGCCCTCGTTGATCTCGGCGGCGCCGCCCTCCTGAGCCCGGATGCAGCCGGCGAAATAGCGGAAATGATCCGCTGCCAGCGGCACGTCGGCATTGAGCGTTTCACGCACGGCCTTGCCGTTGTCCCAGGTTTCGGTGACCGCCAGTACCTCCAGGTTCTGCTCGATGCGATCGGCGATGCGCAGCAGCATCAGCGCGCGGTCCTGCACCGACGTCCTGCCCCAGGCATCGGCGGCGGCGTGGGCGGCGTCCAGGGCCTTGTCCACGTCTTGGGCCGTGGACCGAGGAAACTCGGCGATCGGCTGGCCGTTGACCGGCGAGCTGTTGGTGAAATACTGCCCCGCCACTGGCGGTACGAACTGGCCGTTGATGAAGTTGCCATAGCGTGGCTTGAAAGACACGACGGCGCCTGGGGTTCCGGGTTGTGCGTAGATCATGCTGAGCCTCTGCGGGTCGATGCCTGCCTGCGACAGGCGATACGACGATGGTAAAAAGCCCCGCCTGCCAGGCGAATGCATCGTTGGCAGCGGGGCGCTCGTCATTTGGTAGTAGGGTTCAGCGCTGCGCAGTCGCGCTGGTGCCTTGCAGGTGCTTGGGCAGCTTGAAGGTCCAGAGCATGCCGCCCTGGTTGAAGTCCTTGACCCGCTTGGCCACCTCCCCGCCCCACAGCGGCACTGCGCCCCCCCAGCCGGAGACCACCGAGACGTACTGCTCGCCGTCCATTTCCCAGGTCACGGGTGAGCCGAGCACACCGGAGCCGGTCTGGAACTCCCACACCTTTTCGCCGGTCTTGGCATCGAAAGCCTGGAGGAACCCCTCAGGGGTGCCGGTGAAGACCAGGTTGCCCTTGGTGGTCAACACCCCACCCCACAACGGGGCGTAGTTCTTGTGGCGCCAGACTTCCTTGCCGCTGACCGGATCGATGGCACGCAGCACGCCGATGTAGTCCTCGTTGAGCGGCTTGATGGTGAAGCCTGCGCCCAGGAACGCTGCGCCTTTCTTGTAGGCGATGCCCTCGTTCCAGATGTCCATGCCCCATTCGTTCGAAGGCACGTAGAACAGCCCGGTGTCACGGTTGTAGGCCATGGGCATCCAATTCTTGGCGCCCAGGAATGCTGGCGCGACGAAGACCGAGCTGCCCTTGGCTTCGCTGCCCGGCGCACCCGGGCGACTGGCGTCGTTGTAGAGCGGGCGGCCGTCCTTGTCCAGGCCCGTGGCCCAGGTGATCTTGTCGACGAAGGGGAAGCCGCGGATGAACTTGCCGTTGGTGCGGTCGAGCACGTAGAAAAAGCCGTTGCGGTCAGCGGTGGCGGCGGCCTTCACCTCCTTGCCCCCATCCTTGTAGTTGAACGATATCAGCTCGTTGACGCCGTCGAAGTCCCAGCCGTCGTGGGGCGTGCTCTGGAAGTGCCACTTGATCGTGCCATCGTCCGGGTTCAGTGCCAGGCGCGAGGACGAATACAGGTTGTCGCCGGGACGCAGGTGCGAGTTCCAGGGGGCGGGGTTACCGGTGCCGAACAGAATCAGGTTGGTTTCCGGGTCGTAGTAGCCGCCCAGCCAGGGAGCAGCACCGCCGGTCTTCCACAGGTCGCCCGGCCAGGTCTTGCCGGCTTCACCGCCCGAGATGCCGTTCTCGATGGCCTTGCCGTCCTTGTAGACATAGCCCATGTGGCCCTCGACGGTGGGCCGCATCCAGAGCAACTCGCCGTTCTGCGGGTTGTAGGCCTGGATCTTGCCCACCACCCCGAACTCGCCCCCGGCAACGCCGGTAATGAGCTTGCCGTTGACGATCATGGGTGCAGCGCTGATGGAGTAGCCTTCCTTGTGGTCAGCCACCTTCTTGCTCCACACCACCTTGCCAGTGTCCTTGTTCAGGGCCACCAGCTTGGCATCCAGGGTGCCGAAGAAGACCAGGTTGCCGTACAGCGCAACACCCCGGTTGATGACATCGCAGCAAGGGCGGATATCGTCGGGCAGGCGGGCGTCGTATTGCCACAGTTTCTTGCCGGTGCGTGCGTCCACGGCAAATACCCGTGAGTAGGAGCCTGTGAGGTACATGACCCCATCCTTGATCAACGGCTGCGCCTGCTGGCCGCGTTGCTTCTCCCCGCCGAAGGAGAATGCCCAAACCGGCCGCAACTCCTTGACGTTGCCGGTGTTAAGCATGTCCAACGGGCTGTAGCGCTGGCCCTGCACGCCCAGCCCGTTGGTCACGATCTGCTGGGGGTTCTTGGGGTCTTGCAGGATTTCGGCATCGGTGACGCCGGCATGGGCTGCGCCGGCGAGCAGCAAGGCGCTGAACACAAGGCTCAAGGCAAACACGGGACGGCATGGAGTACGGGTCATGGCAGTACCTTTGGCTTTTTGTTATGCCGGGAAATTTTCCCGGTGTGGCGGGAATTCTTGTTCCCGCCCTGGCTGCCAGCAATTGACCGCAATACGCAAAACCCTAGTTCCTTGGTACAAGAGCACTAGGCCTGGCCGTTATCAGGGCCTGAGATCCACCCGTTGCATTACCTGCTTTTCATAGCGCGGGTACAGGTGGCTGACACTTCGAATCAGCTCATAGCGCGTCAGGCTGATCGCGGCAAACCGCTCAGGCACAGGGCTGCGGATCAGCTCGACCATGTCGGCGCCCCGCTCGGCGCCCTCGCGCATCAGGCCGTCCAGCCAGCCCAGGTAATCGTGCATCTGGACAAAGGGCCTGGTATCGCTTGCGACAGGGCCATGGCCCGGTACCAGTTGCTTCCAGGGCAAGGCCTGCAACGTGTCCAGGTCACGCTGCCACACGTCCAGCCCCGGGCTGTTGGACGTGGTCAGGGCGCGCTCGTAGAACACCAGGTCGCCAGCGAACAGCACGCCGGTCGTTTCATCGAAAATGGCCAGGTCAGCGCCGGTATGCCCTGCCAACCCCAACAGGCGCAATCGATGCCCGCCCACTTCACGCACGCCGGGTTGAATCACCTCGGTCGGCAAGAGCACTTCGGTGCCACGCATCCAGTCGCCGACCAAACGGTACATGTTCTCGGCCATCGCATCGCCCTGCTGGCGCAACAGCTCGGTCGTACCGGCCAGCGCAGCGATCGGCACATCGGCGAATGCCTGGTTACCCAACACATGATCAGGGTGGTGGTGGGTCAACAGGACTTCGATGACAGGCTTGTCCGTAACCCCGGCGATGGCCTGGCGCAAGGCCTCCCCATAGCGCTTGGACGGCCCGCTGTCGATCACTACCACGCCGGCATCGGTCACGATGAACGCCGTGTTCACGACATTGCCGCCGTTGGCCTTGGCGAAATTCTCGGTGCTGCCTTCAAGCACCCAGGTGCCCTGGGCGATCTGGCGCGGCGCGAGCCGGTAATCGAAGTCGGCCAGCGCCGGCAGGCACACGCCCAGCAGCAAGAGCATCATCCATCGCATCAGGTGCCTCCCATCGAGCATGAAAACAAGCCGGTCATATTCAGGGCACGGCGGCTTCGAACCGGTTGCCGCTGTTGTCCTGCAGCACCAGGCGGGTAGGCCCTGGCGCGCGCACATCGAACCCAAGGCTTGGGTTTTCACTCACCGCCGGATAAAGCACCAAAGCCGCCAACCGCTGCCCATGTTCATCCAGCAGCTCAGCTTGGTTTATGAAGAATTCCGGAATCCCGCTGACCAGGCCATTGTCCATGGGGTGAGCGATCTGCAGGCGCAAGCGGCTGCCTTCCTGGCGCCGATAGCGCCCGCCGAGCACTTCACCCAGATGCTCCTCCCACCCTGGCTGGGTGCGCACCACGCTGGGTGCGGTGCAACCCCCACCGGCTGCGTCGACCAGGGCCGATCCCACATGCCAGATGCCGTCGCGGGTCAGCGCAGCTGCCCGTAACGGCGTGGCCTGCTCGACCCGGATGCGCACCGACAGCCAAGGCATGACCTGTTCCCCTGGTTCGAAGTCGACGATGCGCGGCAATGGATTGAGCTCGGCCCAGGCCAGAATCCGCACCACATCAGGCAAAGCCCTGGCATCGATCTCCAGCGGGACCTGGCGGGCATCCTCGGCAAAAGGCGGCGCCAGCAGTTTGACCCGATCATCGAAGACGAACGGCGCCTGGTTCAGGATCTGCTTGTGGTAGAACGCCCACATCACCGAAGGGACAGGGTCGGCATTGCTGGCGGGCGCGTCGCCCAGCCCATGAGTCGACCAGCTCAGGATGCACAGCAGCCCCAACCCCGCTCGCCAGTTCATCGCTCGCTCCTATTGGTACATCTCCGGGACCTCATAGCGCAGCCCGTAGTGCGCGTAGAGCGCCTGCATGCGACCCTCGCGGATCATCGCTTCGAGGGTTTCTTCCAGGGCGTAGGCCAGCTGCCGGTTGCTTTCATGCACCGCCATTCCGATTTCCCACACCTGCTTGCCCAGGCTGGGGTAGGCGTTTTCGGCCACCTGCAGATGCGGGTTGCGGGCCTGGTGCAGTTGCCAGTCCACTTCACCGCGCATGGCCATCACCGCATCCACCTCGCCTTGGCCCAGGGCCGCAAACGCCCGCTGCACGCTGGGGTAGTGGCGTGCGCTGGCACGCAGTAGCCCGTCGAACACCGATGTCAGGTAGAACGAAGGTACGCTGTCTACCTCGACTCCGACCGGGTGGCCCTTGAGTGCCGCGATACTGCCAACCGACGGCAGGCGCCTGCGATCGAACGCCACCTGCCAGCGCTCCTGCTGGTAAGGGCCGAACATCACCACCTGGCCATTTTCCAGCTCGCCCAGTTCGTTGCGCTTCTGGGTATACGCCTGGTCGTAAGGCACGCGCATCATCACATCGGCCAACTGCTGGTGACGCAGCGGACTTGCTCGCCAGATGTAATCGCGCAGGTCGTCGTCGAGCTTCTCGCCAGGCGGCGCCCAGATCAGCTGCAGCCGCACGCCCATCGCGTCGGCAAGCGCCTGCGCCAGCTCCACGTCCACCCCACGCGCCTGGCCATGGTCCTGGAAACTGTAGGGGGCAAAGTCCTTGTAGACCGCGACCTTGAGCTCGCCTGCGGCGATGATCGAATCGTAATTGCGCACCTGCCCCTGCACCGCCGCCCCCCACAGCAGCAGGCCGGCGATGGCGCAAAGCCTGGCTGCCCAGTGGCGCACGACGTTCATTCGTCCACGTGTACGCTGTCCAGGTAGGTGCGCACCGCCCATAGCGCTTCCTGGCTCAGGTAGTCCGCCATCTTGGGCATGTACACGCGGCCATCGCGCACGGCACCGTGACGCACACGTTCGACAAACCACTCATCGCCCGCTTCGCCGACGTCGAGCATGCGCAGGTCAGGTGCAATGCCGCCGGACTTGGCTTCCAGACCATGGCACGCTGCGCAGTTCTGGTTGTACGCCGACGCGCCGATTTCAACCGCCTTGTCGTGCTCGGGAGACTCCCGGTAAGGGTTGACCGCCGCCCAGCCATCGGCATCCAGGCTCACGCCGGCATCCTTGATCGGGGTCAGCCCCTGGGTTTCTACCGCCTGAGGCACCACGTTGCCGTGGGCCCAGGCCGACCCGGTCAACACGGCACCGGCCAACAGGCCTGCAGCAAGCACGACGTTGCGTTTGATTGTCATTGTTATGCCCTCACGGTTGCACCCAAGGCCTCAACCACAGAGGCCGTGCCGCCATCTTAGAAAGCGCAGCGCCGGGGCCGTATGCTGCTTTGGTGGTCGGGTGTTCGTTCCTTGGTAGTAGGGCTTGCGACGAAGTGCGAAAAGAGGTTGGCGCTGGGAAGTTTTCCCGGCCACGGCGGGATTTTCTCCCTGTTGCGCAGCGCCCAGGCGGACCACGCTGTGCGGGCCAAACTCCACAGGGAATCGCAACCATGACAACAAGATCGCTACCCGCCCCGTCTCCCCTGGCCCTGAGCGTGAGGGCCCTGCTGCTGGCCGCAAGCCTGGCCACCGGGACAGTGGCCACGGCGGCCACCACAAGCCCGGCACCTGCCAGCAAGAACGTGACCTGGGAAGACATCGCCAACGACCACCTCACGCCCGGCGATGTGCTGCAATACGGCATGGGCACCAACGCCCAGCGCTGGAGCCCGCTGGCCCAGGTCAACGACAAGAACGTGTTCAAGCTGACCCCGGCCTGGTCCTACTCCTTTGGTGACGAAAAGCAGCGTGGCCAGGAGTCCCAGGCCATCGTCAGCGACGGCGTGGTGTACGTTACCGGTTCCTACTCGCGGGTATTCGCCCTCGATGCCAAGACCGGCAAACGCCTGTGGACCTACAACCACCGCCTGCCGGACAACATTCGTCCGTGCTGCGACGTGGTCAACCGTGGCGCTGCCATCTACGGCGACAAGGTCTATTTCGGCACCCTGGACGCTCGGGTCATCGCGCTGAACAAGAACACAGGCAAGGTGGTGTGGAACAAGAAGTTCGGCGACCACAGCGCCGGCTACACCATGACCGGGGCGCCCGTGCTGGTCAAAGACAAGACCAGCGGCAAGGTGCTGCTGATCCACGGCAGCTCGGGCGATGAATTCGGTGTGGTGGGCCAGCTGTTCGCCCGTGACCCGGAAACCGGCGAGGAAGTGTGGATGCGCCCCTTCGTGGAGGGCCACATGGGCCGCCTCAATGGCAAGGACAGCACCCCCACCGGCAACGTCAAGGCACCGTCCTGGCCGGATGACCCGACCACCGAAACCGGCAAGGTGGAGGCCTGGAGCCATGGCGGCGGCGCACCCTGGCAGAGCGCAAGCTTCGATGCCGAGACCAACACCATCATCGTCGGTGCCGGCAACCCCGGCCCCTGGAACACCTGGGCACGCACCGCCAAGGACGGCAACCCGCACGATTACGACAGCCTCTATACCTCCGGCCAGGTGGGCGTGGACCCCAGCACCGGCGAGGTCAAATGGTTTTACCAGCACACCCCCAACGACGCCTGGGACTTCTCTGGCAACAACGAGCTGGTGCTGTTCGACTACAAGGACAAACACGGCAAGGTGATCAAGGCCACGGGGCATGCCGACCGCAACGGCTTCTTCTACGTGGTCGATCGTAACGACGGCAAGCTGCAGAACGCCTTCCCCTTCGTCGACAACATCACCTGGGCCAGCCACATCGACCTCAAGACCGGCCGCCCCGTGGAAAATCCAGGGCAACGGCCCGCCAAGCCGCTGCCGGGCGAAACCAAGGGCAAGCCGGTGGAAGTGTCGCCACCCTTCCTGGGCGGCAAGAACTGGAACCCCATGGCCTATAGCCAGGACACCGGGCTTTTCTACATCCCGGGCAACCAGTGGAAAGAGGAGTACTGGACCGAGGAGGTGAACTACAAGAAAGGCTCCGCTTACCTGGGCATGGGCTTTCGCATCAAGCGCATGTACGACGACCACGTAGGCACCCTGCGTGCCATGGACCCGACCACCGGCAAGCTGGTGTGGGAACACAAGGAGCACCTGCCGCTGTGGGCCGGGGTGCTGGCGACCAAGGGCAACCTGGTGTTCACCGGCACCGGTGACGGTTTCTTCAAGGCGTTCGACGCCAAGACCGGCAAGGAGCTGTGGAAATTCCAGACCGGCAGCGGCATCGTTTCCCCGCCCATTACCTGGGAGCAGGACGGAGAGCAGTACATCGGCGTCACCGTCGGCTATGGCGGCGCGGTACCGCTGTGGGGTGGCGACATGGCCGAACTGACCAAGCCAGTTGCCCAAGGCGGTTCGTTCTGGGTGTTCAAGATACCGAGCTGGGACAACCCGACCGCTCAACGTTGACCGACAGCGGGGTGCGGTCTGGCTGCGCCCTGCCCTTTTCCGTCTGCCCAGAGAGCTCGATCATGACTTTTCTACCCCTGGCCTTGTTGCTGGCCGTCACACCCGCGATGGCGCTGGCCACTGACATCGACGACAGCGACACGCCGTTGAGCATCAACGGCTGCGTGATTGCCGAAGCCAGCCAATGCCCCGGCGCCGACCTGCGGGGCGCCAAACTGGCCAACCAGGACCTGCGCAAGATGAACCTGGCCGGCGCCGACCTGCGCGATGCCGACCTGCGCCACGCCCGGCTGGACCTGGCCAACCTCGAAAAGGCCCGATTGCAGGGCGCCAACCTGACCCGCGCCAGCCTGCAGCAAAGCAACCTGCGCCTGGCCAACCTGAGCGGCGCACGGCTGATGGCCATCCAGGGCTGGGGGCTGTTCGCCCAGGGCGCCCAGTTCGCCAACGCTGACCTTAGCGCCGCCTACTTGCAATTCGCCCGGCTCTCCGGTGCCAGGATGCAGCAGGCCAACTTGCAGGCGGCCGATCTGGAAATGGCCTGGCTGAGCAAGACCGACTTGCGCGGCGCTCATCTGAACGATGCCAACCTTCAGGAAACCAAGCTCGGCCAGAGCAACCTCGAACAAGCCCATCTGGAGGGCGCGCGCCTTCACTACGGCAACTTCCAGGACGCCAACATGCAAGGCTGCACCGGCTGCCCAGCCACTTGGGAACATTGACCTGCAGAACTTGGCTACCCCGCTACACGTACCAGACCCAGGTCGATACCCATGTGCACCAGTTCAGCATGGGAGCCGACCTGCAGTTTGCTCTTGAGCGTGGTCAGGTGATTGGAGACGGTCTTTGCGCTGATGCACAGCTGCTCGGCGATCGACCGAGCTGGTGTGCCACGAACCAGCATCACGAAGATTTCCAGTTCACGCTGGGTCAGGCGTTGCAGCCTGGGATCACAGGCATCGTGCGTCGTGCTGCAGGCCAGCTGCGTGGCCAGCCCCTGCTCGATGTAGGCGTGCCCGGCAAGCACGCGCTGTACGGCCTCGACCAACACTTGCGGGGCCGAGTTCTTGGTCAGGTAGCCGGCGGCGCCGGCGTCCAGCGCCTGGCGTACCAGTGGCAGCTCGTCATGCATGCTGAAGAACAGCACCCGCAACTGCGGCAGGCGCTGGCGCAGGCGTCGGGTGGTTTCCAACCCACTGATGCCGGGCAGGCCGAAGTCCATGATCACCAGGTTCGGTACCTGCTCCTGCACCCGGGCCAGGGCTTCTTCACCGCTGGCAGCCTCGCGCACCTGCATCGCTGGCAACACGGCGCGCAACAGGCTGGCGTAGCCCTGGCGGACCACGGCGTGATCGTCGACCAGCACGATATTCATGACACCTCCAAAGGGATCGTCAGGGCCAGTGCCCACCCGGCACCGGGATGGCTGAGTATGCGCAATTCACCGCCCAGGCTGCGGGCGCGCTCGGCCATCGAATGCAGGCCTACCCCTGGGCGCCCAGGCTGGCTGGCACCACAGCCATCGTCGCGAACCAGCAGGCGCAGCCCGTTGGCGCCGCGTTGCAGGCGTATCCGCACCTGACGGGCGCGGGCATGACGGGCGACGTTGGTCAGCGCTTCCTGCAACAACCGGTACAGATGCGTGCGTCGAGTGGGTGACAGCGCCGGCAACTGGGCGCCGACCAGCAACTGGCACTCGATGGCCTGGCTGGCACGCCATTGGCTCACCAACTGGTTGAGCGCCTCCGCCATGGGCAGGTGCTGCAGCGCAACCGGATACAAGTCCCGTACCAAGGCGCGGAAACCGAACTGCAAGCCTGCGCAATTGCTTTCCAGCGTCTGGGTGGTTTGCCGCACCTGCTCAGGCTGGTGGGCACACAATTGAAACAGGCACACCTGGGCGCGGATGCCGGCCACGTACTGGCCCAGGTCGTCGTGCAACGCCTGAGCCAGTCTGGTCCGCTCCTGCTCCTGAACCGCCAGCAAAGCGCCAGTCAGTTGCCGGTTGTCGGCCTGGGCCTGCTCGATCGCCGCAGCCATCTGGTTGAAGTGCCCGGCCAACTGGCGCGCTTCCGGGCCACCGGTCTCTTGCAGGCGCACGTCCAGCTGACCTCCCGACACCTGACGCAATGCACACAGCAGCGCGGCCAGCAGCCGCAGCCCGCGCCGCACGGCCCAACTGATGGACAGCAGGCTCAGGGTCAACGCGACAACACAGACCGCCAGCAACTGTTGCAGCGAATCCCAGACTTCGTCCACCTCATCGCGGGCGTCCACGCTCAGCGCGACGCGCCGGCCGTCATCGAGGGCCAGCAGGCGCGTGCTGTCGTAGTACTTGCCTGCCAGCACCGCGCCCAACCAGCCATCGAGCCCGGCCGCGGACGGCACCGACGCTTTTTCAACCTCGCCAGGGACCAGCCACTGCACGCGCACGTGGCGCAGGTGCTCGGTCAGCGTAGGTTCCAGGCTCGCCGGATTGTGGCTGGCGGCTTGGGCCATGTACGCCATCACCGCTTCGGCCGACTGCAACTCCCGTTTCACATCGGCTGATGCCTGATGCAGCACGACCCCCGCACAGGCTAGGGTCAACACCGCGAAACAGCCAGTGACCCACAGGTTGATACGCCATAGGGCAGACAGATTGGCAGCGAGCATGACCGGACTCCAGGGTAACTGCTGTCATCCTAGGGCCCGGCGCGGGCGCATCGGCTACTACCTTGGTAGCGGCTGGGCGCTACTTTCTGCATATTCCCCGGCCCCGGCAGGCTTTCTATGCTGGCGCCATCTGCCGTGGAGTGCGATATGCGCCAGCCTGCCCACCTTGTCCTGACCTGCCTGCTGACCCTGCTCGCGCCGACGGTTTGGGCGCAAGACCAGCAGGCTGACACCCGGGCTGCGAGCGCGTTGCACATCCGCATCGGCTACCTGGGCTATCGTCCTGACAGCGGGCCGCTGTTGTCCAACATCCTGCCTGAACCGGAAGATGCCGGCCTGCAAGGGGCGCAACTGGCCATTGCCGACAGCAACAGCACCGGGCGGTTTTTCAAACAGCAGTTCGAGCTGGTCAGCGCCCGTGCCGACTCCGCCGAGCGACTGCTGCATGCTGCCCAGGCCCAGCATGGGGAAGGCGTGCGGTTGTTCGTCGTCAATGCGCCGGTCGCCAGCCTGCGGGCCTTGTCTGTGGCCCTGCCCGACAGCCTGCTGTTCAATGCCGGCAGCCCGGATGACGCCGTACGCAGCACGCAGTGCCTGGGCAATGTGCTGCACGCCCTGCCTGGGCGGGCGATGCTGGCCGATGCGCTGGTGCAGTTTCTGGTGCTGCGCAAATGGCAGCGCGGCTTGCTGATCGTCGGGCAGACCCCGGACGATGAAGCCTACGCCGCCGCACTGCGCCGCGCGGCGAAGCGCTTTGGCCTGCACCTGGTGGCCGAGAAACGCTGGACGTTCGACAACGACCAGCGCCGCAGCGCCCAGGCCGACATGCCGCTGTTCACCCAGGCGCGCGAATACGACGTGGTGCTGGTGGCTGATGAACGTGGCGACTTCGGCGAGTACGTGCCCTACCAGACCTGGTTACCCCGCCCGGTCGCCGGCACTCAGGGCTTGACGCCCACTGGCTGGCACATGACCGTGGAAACGTTCGGCGCCGCGCAATTGCAAAAACGTTTCCAAGCGCAGGCCGGCCGCTGGATGAACGACCGTGACTTCGCAGCCTGGATGGCCGTGCGCAGCATCGCTACGGCGGTCAGCAAGCTGGGTGAAGCCAGGCCCGAGGCCTTGCAGCAGCTGCTTGTCAGCGAACAATTGCCACTCGATGGCTTCAAGGGGCGCAAGCTCAGCTACAGGCCCTGGAATGGCGAGCTGCGCCAACCCATCCCCCTGGTGCAGCCCAGGGCCCTGGTCAGCACCTCACCGCAGGAAGGCTTCCTGCACCCTTCCAATGAGATGGACAGCCTGGGGTTCGACAAGGCCGACGTGACCTGTACGTACCCCTGACACGCCCAAACAATAACAAGGAATCTGCCATGCGCCGCCTCCCCTCATCACGCAGCCTGCTGTGCGCCAGTTTGCTGCCGGCCGTGTTAGCCGTGGCCTGCGAGCCTACCCTGGCCGCCACCGCCTGGGTGTCCAACGAGAAGGACAACACCCTGAGCCTGATCGACCTGCAGACCTTGACGGTAACCGACACCCTGCCCGTCGGCCAACGCCCGCGCGGCCTGCTGCTGTCACACGACAACAAGCTGCTGTACATCTGCGCCAGCGATTCGGATCGGGTGCAGGTGATGGACGTGGCCAGCCGTACCCTCGTCAAGGAACTGCCCTCAGGCAAAGACCCCGAGCAGTTCGCCCTGCATCCCAATGACCGTTGGCTGTACGTGTCCAACGAAGACGATGCCCTGGTCACGGTCATTGATACCGTGACCGACACGGTACTGGCCCAGGTGGAGGTGGGCATCGAGCCTGAGGGCATGGCCGTGAGCCCGGATGGCAAATGGGCGGTCAATACCAGCGAAACCACCAATATGCTGCACTGGATCGACACCCAGACCCAGACCCTGGCCGACAGCACGCCGGTGGACCAGCGCCCGCGTTTCGTGGAATTCAGCCAGGACGGCAAACACCTGTGGGCGTCGGCGGAAATTGGCGGGACCGTCACCATCCTGGACGTGGCTTCGCGCCAGGTGCTCAAGACCCTGAACTTCCCCATCAAGGGCGTGCACCCTGACAAAGTCCAGCCGGTGGGCGTCAAGCTCAGCGCCGATGGCAAGTACGCGTTCGTGGCGCTGGGCCCGGCCAATCATGTGGCGGTGGTCGATGCCAGGACATTCGAGGTGCTGGACTACCTGCTGGTGGGGCGCCGCGTCTGGCAGCTGGCCTTCACCCCTGACCAGCAGCAGCTGCTGGCTACCAATGGCGTGAGCGGCGACGTATCGGTGATCGACGTGGCCAGCCTCAAGGTGCTCAAGTCGATCAAGGTCGGCCGCTACCCATGGGGCGTGGTGGTCACGCCATGAGCGCACTGCACATAGCAGGGGTCAGTTTCGCCTACGGTCAGCGCGCAGCGCTCAGGGACGTGACCTTCAACCTGGCGCCGGGCCACTTTACCGCCTTGCTGGGGCCCAATGGCGCCGGCAAGTCGACCCTGATTGCCTTGATGACCTGCCTGTATGACTTGCAGCACGGCGATATCCAGGTATTGGGCAGTTCGCTGCGCCACCAGCCGCGGGCGGCCCTGGGCCAGTTGGGCGTCGTGTTTCAGCAGAGCACGCTGGACCTGGACCTTGGCGTGGAGCAGAACCTGCGCTATCACGCGGCGCTGCATGGCCTGCCCCGACGGGAAGCCCAGCGCCGCGTGGACGCCGAGCTGGCCCGCCAAGGGCTGGGGGAACGGCGTCGTGACCCTGTGCGTGAACTCAATGCCGGGCACAGGCGCCGCGTCGAAATTGCCCGGGCCTTGCTGCACGGGCCCCGCCTGTTGCTGCTCGACGAAGCCAGCGTTGGCCTGGACCCGGCCAGCCGGCAGGCGCTCAACCAGCACGTACGCGATTTGTGTCGTGGCGATCAGCGCTTGAGTGTGCTGTGGACCACCCACCTGCTCGATGAAGTGCAGCAGGCCGATGACTTGGTCATCCTGCACCAGGGTCGGGTGGTGGCAAGTGGGCCTGCCGAAGCCATGATGCAGCCCCACGGCGGCGACCTGGGCCGGACATTCGCCCATCACACGCGGGACATGGCCGGAGCACCCACCTGATGAACGCCTACTGGTACTGCTTCAGCGGCATCCTCATGCGTGAAGCCCTGCGCTTCGTGCGCCAGCGCACGCGCCTGTTGAGCGCACTGGTGCGCCCTTTGCTGTGGCTGGTGGTATTCGCTGCCGGGTTTCGTGCGGCACTGGGCATCGCCATCATCGAGCCTTACGACAGCTACATTCCCTACGAGGTCTACATCGTGCCGGGGCTGGCCTGCATGATCCTGCTGTTCAATGGCATGCAGGGTTCGCTATCGATGGTCTACGACCGGGAGATGGGCAGCATGCGGGTGCTGTTGACCAGCCCGCTGCCCAGGGCTTTTCTGTTGTGCAGCAAGCTTATGGCGACGTCGCTGATCTCCGTGTTGCAGGTGTACATCTTCCTCGTCATCGCCTGGCTGTACGGCATTGAGCCCCCGGTCGGCGGCCTGGGGCTGGCCCTGCCCGCAGTGCTGCTGGTGGGGTTCATGCTCAGTGCATTGGGACTGCTGCTGTCCAATGCCATCCGCCAGCTGGAGAATTTTGCCGGGGTGATGAATTTCGTGATCTTCCCTCTGTTCTTTCTGTCGTCGGCGCTTTATCCGCTGTGGAAAATGCAGGAGGCCAGCCAGTGGCTGTACTGGCTGTGCGCGGTCAACCCGTTCACCCATGCGGTCGAGCTGGTGCGCTTTGCGCTCTACGAGCGGCTGAACCTGCTGGCGCTGGCGGTATGCCTGGCGCTGAGCGTGCTGTTTACGCTGCTGGCCATCGTCACCTTCAACCCGCAGCACGCCGCCCTGCGCAAGCCACGGTGAGCCAGGCCCTCGCCTCTACTACTTTGGTACTGCCCAGGGTGTCTATGGTCGCATTCACAAAGCCACGGCACTGGCATGTAATGCGCCTATAACAAGAAGGAACAGACCATGCCACGTGCCCTCCAAAGGCTGCCCCTGCGTTTGCTGGCCGCCGCCTCGCTGAGCCTTCTGCTGGGCCATGCCCTGGCCGACACCCCACCGACGTTCACGCCAGATGGCTACCGCGCCACGCTGTACCGCAGCCCGACCCCACCGCAGGTCGAAGGTGGCAGGGTGATAGACACTGCCGCACTGCAGGCGATGATGCGGGGCCATCCGGCGCCTGTCCTGATTGACGTTTACCGCCGTCAGTGGCTGCATGAACGCTTCATCGAAGATGAACCCCATGCCAACCTGCCCGGTAGCCTGTGGCTGCCCAACACCGGGGACGGCGTGCTCAGCCCAGACTGGCAACGTTACTTCGAGCATCACCTGCGTCTGGCCACAGGGGGCGAGCCTCAGTACCCCGTCGTTTTCTACTGCCGGGCCGATTGCTGGTTGAGCTGGAACGCGGTAAAACGCGCAGCACACCTGGGCTACACCAACCTCTACTGGTACCGCGACGGGCTCGACGCCTGGCAGCAGGCCAACCTGCCCGTGCAGGCGGCCCAGCCAGCGCCGTTTCCCTGACCGGGCCCTTGCCCCTGCTCGCTCAATCATTCAAACAAGAACAAGGTGAATAGGCCATGTACAAAATCTTGATCGCCGACGATCACCCGCTGTTTCGCGAAGCGATCCACAACGTCATCAGCGACGGGTTCCAGGGCAGTGAAATCATGGAAACCGCTGACCTTGACAGCGCGCTGACGCTGACCAAGGACCATGACGACCTGGACCTGATTCTGCTCGACCTGAACATGCCGGGCATGCATGGCCTCAATGGGCTCATCACCTTGCGCAACGAAGCGCCCACCACCCCGGTGGTGATCGTCTCGGCCGAGCAGGAAAAGCAGATCGTGCTGCAAGCCATCACTTATGGCGCGGTGGGCTTCATCACCAAGTCCTCGCCGCGCGCGCAGATGATCGAAGCGATCGAGCAGATCCTCAACGGCAATGTGTACCTGCCGCCGGATATCATCCGCGCGCAGAAAAGAAGTAGCCGCCGCTTGAGCGATGCCCCAAGTTTTCCGCCGGAAATGCTCCAGGCCCTGACCCGCAAGCAGTTGCTGGTGCTCGAGCGCATGACCAAGGGCGAATCGAACAAACAGATCGCCTATGCCTTGGACATCGCCGAAACCACGGTCAAGGCCCACGTCTCGGCCATCCTGCGCAAGCTGAACGTGCACAACCGGGTGCAGGCCATCCTCAGTGCCGGCGACATCGACTTCGCTGACTACCTACGACGCTGATCCCTTGGGGACCCGGGTGGCCAGCAAGTGGCTCATGGCAGTCTTGAGCTTCATGGGTCGTACGGGCTTGTGCATCAGCGTATGGCCTCGCTCGCGGATCTGCTGCTTGAGTTCGTTGCTGTAGTTGGCGGTGATCATCAGCGCTGGCAGCGCCTTGGCGCGGCGGGCGTTGATGCGTGCAACGGCATCGACCCCATTGCAATCGTCGTCGAGGTGATAGTCGGCAATCAGCAGGTCGGCATCGGCGTGGTAGTTGTCCACCTGACGGGCCAGGTCCTGCTCCGACAGTGCCGTGATCACGCAACAGCCCCAGCCTTCTAGCAACGTGCGCATGCCGGCACAGATGGCAGCGTCATTGTCCAGCACCCACACCCGGGCCCCGCGCAGGCACTCGAGCATCGACTCGCACACGGCATGCTGGGCCCTGGCAATCGGGGCGGTGGTGCTCAATGGCACTTCCACACTGAATACCGACCCCTTGCCGGGCCGGGAGCGCACGGCAATACGGTGGCCGAGGATGCCCGCAATCTTCTCGACGATGGCAAGCCCCAGGCCCAGGCCGCGGTCCTGATCCGGCCGCTGCACGGCGCCACGCTTGAATTCCTGGAACATTTCCTCCAGGTGCTCCTCGGCGATGCCGATACCGGTGTCCCACACCTCGATGCGCACGCGACCCGGCTGGCGGCGACAGCCCAGCACCACGCGTCCGCTTGGGGTGTAGCGAATGGCGTTGCTGAGCAGGTTGCGCAGAATGCGCGCCAGCAGTTGGATATCGCTGCGCACCACGACCGAGCAGCCTATGAAGTGCAGGGCCAGCCCTTCGCTGCGGGCAACCTGGGCATATTCTGCTGCCAGGTTGTCCATCAGCTCCGCCAGGGCGAAGGGTGCCACGTCGGCCGTGATGACACCGGCATCGAGCTTTGAGATGTCCACCAGCGTTCCCAGCAGGTTCTCTACGTCTTCCAGGGAGTTGCTGACGTTACGCACCAGCTGTGCACTGGCCTGCGGATCACGGCGCTCGAGCAAGGCGCTGGTGAACAAGCGCGCCGCGTTCAGGGGCTGCAGCAGGTCATGGCTGACCGCGGCGAGGAACTTGGTCTTGGACAGGTTGGCCTGGTCAGCCTCATGCTTGGCCTCGCGCAAGCGCGCCTCGGCACGTCGCCGCTCCTCGATTTCCCTCAGCAATTGTTCGTTGAGGCTGGTCAACTCGGCCGTACGTTCCCTGACCCGCAGCTCCAGGTGCTGATAAGCCTGGTGCAACGCCTGGGCGGTGTTGCGCCGTTCGGTGATGTCACGGATCAACACGAAGATACCCACCACCTCGCCAGAGGCCAGCCGGTTTGGCACATAGGAGCGCAGCATGTGGCGCTCCTGTCCGCTGATGTTGGTTTCCGGGAATTCGAACGTAACGCTCTCCCCTGCCAGCGCCTGCGCCACGTAGGCTTCCAGGCGCTGGTAGTGCTGTTCGCTATGGGCCTGGCGCAGGCTCTGGCCCAGCATCAGCCCACTGGGCCAGCAGTACCACTGCTCATAGACCTTGTTGGTGAACTCATACACCAGGTCGGCGTTGAGGTAAGCGATCAGCGCCGGCACATGGTCCGTGATCAAGCGAATCCAGCGCTCGCTTTCGCTCAGGGCCTCGGCATGCAGGTAGCGTTCGGTGATGTCGGTAAAGGTGTTGACGAATCCGCCAGTGGGCAGTGGATGCGTGCGGATCTCCAGCATGCGCCCGTCGAACAGGCGTTGCTCGCACTCGTGCACGACACGCCCGCTGTCGTCGCGGCTTTCGGGGGTGAGCAAGCGCAGCTCGCTGTCGGCGATCACGTCGGCGAAGGGACGGTGGGCGGCAACCGGAGCCAGCCCGCTCAGCTCCAGGAACCGGCGGTTCCACAACTCCAGCACACCGTCCGCGTTGACCATGGCCACGCCCTGGGACAAATTGTCCACCGCCCGCTGCAACAGGTGCGATTTCTGCGCCACAGCCTGTTCCCGGCGCAGGGTTTCGCTGAGTTTGACCTCGGTGATGTCGGTGAACAGGATCACCCGGCCACCCTCGCAGGTGGGCCGCTCATTGACCTGCAGCCAGCGGCCGTTGTGCTGTCGGTACAACAGGTGTTCGTCGGTCGGGCTGCGCGGCTCCTCGCTGAACAATCCGCTGCTGGTCATCAGCCTGCGCACTTCGGCCAGGCGCATGCCGGGAATGATGCGCACGCGGCGGTTTTCCCAGAAGGCCTTGAAGCGGCTGTTGCACAGCACCATGCGCAGGTTTCGGTCGAACAGGATGAATGCATCGGAAATGCTTTCGATGGCATCGATCAGGTGCTGGTGCGCGGTTTCGGCGCGCAGACGCGCCTCGCTGAGCAGCTGGTTGCCCGCCTTGAGCTCGGCCATGGCCTGATTCAACGCGTCTGTACGTTCGCGCACCTGCTCGGCCAACACCACCGAATGCTGGAACGCCGCATAGGGGTCGCTGCCGCGCGTCACGCCCGACTCGATGCGCTCGATCAGCGCGGCGTTGATCCGCTGCAGCTTGCGGTTTTCGTAGCGAAGCTGCGCCAGTTCGGCCTGCACCTCATCGGCCGGGGCGGGTTCGGTTGCGGGCAATGGCAACCCCGGTGAAGGTCTGGTTGATATGCATGCCATTGAACTGTTCTCCATAGGTGTTGAAGCCCATCACCCGCTGCTCACGCAGAAAATCGCCCACCGCTTCAAGACTTTGCTGGGTCTCAAGCTCCAGGCGGCGCAGAAAGCAGTCGCAACCGATGGTGAGCAACAGCGGACCCAGGCGCTGCTGCAGGCCCTCGAACAGATCCTGCAGGTTCGGCAGCAACGGGCCGGGCGTCATGGGCGTGAGCACGATGCCGTTCTCTACCGCACAGTAAAAGCTCAGGCTCAGATCCGCATGTACCTGCTGGATGGCCCGCACGTAGTACCGATCGTGCATGCGCACCGCGAGCGGGTGGGCGGCAAACAGCCTGTGGTCCAGGGCGCTGACCGGCACCCCGATATGGCGTGCATATTCTTCGGCGGCAGGCTCGGCATTGAGCTCATAGACCCGCCGCTGGGCGCTGTCGGCGCCGGTGACCACCAGTTTTTCCTGCCGTGGCTCAAGGTGGTGGGTGGTGAACACTTCGAAGTCCAGCCAGGTATTGACCAGCACCACCACGGCAGCACCGTGGTGAAACGCCCCGCCGTAGAAGACGTGGGTCTGGGTCAGGTAGTTGTCGTCCCCGGCCGAGCCACCAAAATGCGGGATATCGCCCAACGCTGCGCTCAGGGCCGCCAGCACCGTTTCTTCACGGCTGGACAAGCCATCGAGCAAGGTCAATGCAAAGCTGTGCCCCTTGATTTGGGCCAGGGCATTCCCACGACAGCTGCCGACCAGTCGTTCGACCATCTGCTGGGCGTCGATCAGGCTGAAACGGTCCATCTCGTCGATCAGTTCGGTGGCGATGGAAAAGTGCCGGTGATCAAAGCCCACGGCCGTCACGCAACTGCGCCCATAGCCCAGCGGTGTGATCTCCCCTGCACTGGTACACCCTACCAACGGTATGCCGCCAAAGCTTTGTTCAAGGGCCTGGCCCAGGGCCTGCAGGTCGTACTCGGCGGTGCAGAAGAACAGCACGAAGCCCAAATGCGGATGCAGCAGTTGCCGCGCAAGCTCCTGTGCCGCCACGCGTGCATCGCTGGCCTGGGACATGGCGCTGACCACGCCCTCGTTATGTGCTTGCTGCATCGGGATCTCCGGCAAGGGCTGGCTGAGCGCTGAGTGTACGAAGCGTGGGCTGGGGTTCGAATGCTACTTGGGTCGCGGGTGCACGCTTCGTTGGGCGTAGTCGGCACAGGAGCCTGACCCTGAGGGTTTCGAATACCGCGCAAGCCCGTTGAACACCGGGCCTGCGCCAGATCGCTACCAGGTCAGCACCGCACCCACGGCGAAGGTATCGGTGTCTTCGTTCTGCGCGCGGGTGTCATGGCCCTCAATGGAAAACTGGTTGTACTCGGCCACCAGCTTGAGGTTGTCGTTGATGTCATGAAACAGCGCCACCCCGCGGGTTTGATAATCGGCACCGCTGCCTACCGCGCCGTTGCCGTCGTCCTTGGTCTTGCCGTAGGAAAGCGCAACCCGGTTCTTGCCGACCTTGTAAGAGGCTTGCAGCAGGTAGCCTTCGCTGTCCACGTTGCGCAACACCGGCTCGCCCGCATTGTTGGTGAAGAACGGGTTGATGCCCTTGGCCTGGAAACCGGACCCAGTCAGGGACAGCCCGCCCAGCTTGGCTTGTACGCCGTAGCCAAGGCCTTTGGAAGTGACTGACCGCACCGAGTCGTCGGTGTTGTCGGAGGTCTGGTAGCTGCCGTTTAGCCAGCTGTAGATCTGCGCGCCTGCCAGGTCGAACTGGTAGGTGATCTCGGACTCGGTGCGGGGGTTCTTCTGGTAAGCCTTGCCCGTGGGGCTGCTGTCGTTGGTGTCGACCGGGTCCATGATCCCCACGGCGATCCGCAGGCCCTCCATGACCGGGGTACGGTAGGTGATCTGCGAGGTCGGGAACGGGTATGGATAGCCGCTACCGATGTTGCCAAACGACACCCCACCGCCATCGACAAGACCCAACGTGTCACTGACCTGGCCGTAACCGGCGAGCAACTCGTCCAGCAGGATATTCGAACGGGCGAACAGCCCGAAGTCCTTGCCGATGAGCACCTCGCCCCATTCGGGGTTGGCTACGGTGCCGTAGAACTGCCGGACATCGATGGCCGTGTCGGTACCGTTGCTTTCGCTGTCGTTGATGGTGACCCAGAACGAGGCACGGGCACCGAGCTTCAGGTCGTTGACCTGCTTGCCCATGTTGAAACCCAGGTAGTTGGGCAGGAAACCCATTTTCACCCGGGACTGACGGCGGTCGAATTGTTCACCTTCGCGGTCGACCTTGCTGTTGACGTAGAACGCGTTGATATAGCCGTCGGTGGAAAAGGTGGTCTGATTCTGGTCGTACAGCATGATCTCGGCCTGCGCCAAGGGGCTCAGGCTGACAGCCGCGAGGCTGGCGATGGCAACTGCCAGGTACTGAGTCGGCAGAGACTTGTTTTTGTTGTTGTGCATGGCGCGCTCCAAACGGGGACAGAGTGTCGGAGGCGATTATCGAAAGGTGGGTAGCGCTCAGAAACGGTGCTTTGGCGCAGTCTTGAGCCTGCTTGCGAAGGGCGTGCAAGGCCCGGTGGTTTGGGACCACTACGGGCTGTGCCGGGTCGTGCGACCTAGGGCTTACGCATCAATGATGGACACCGAAGACCGGCAGGCAGGTAGCCAAGCGTATGAATGGGAACGCCTACCAGCTGTGGCCTGCCTGGCCTCTGGCGGGTCAGGAAGCGAGCATCGATCCGCGCTGCGCACGTGCTGTGCTAAAGCGATGAGGTTGCTGCCAAGCCAGCATGGCCTGAACATCGGTAGCCGCTTGCTTGACCTTCTGCGTCCATTGGTCGTCCTGGGGGCACACCACTACCACGCGAAAACCATGTTCGAGCCCCTCGAGCCGTACACCGTCGGAGTCGTCCACATGCAGGTCGATGTCGAAGGCCGAAGGCAGCTTGGACGGGGAATTGACCAGCCCCCGCTGGCCCAGCATATGCTGGTGGCGGTCGCTGTTGACCACGCCATCGACACGGATGCCGTACAGCAGCAACCAGCGGCGGATATAGGCCGGCGTGCGGCCGGACGATGTGTAGATCCACACGCTGCAACCCTGGCGGCGCAGGTCGCTGATCAGTTCGCGGGTACCGCTGCGCAGGGGCTCGCCCAGCCAGCGGTGGATGAAGCTCGGCAGCCGATTCGGCTCGGCTTCGGCGTGTTCGGGCAGGCAGGCCAAGGTATCGTCGATATCGAACGAGATGCGCACTTGGGCTTGACGTGTAGCGCTGTCGAGCACCGCTCGGCAGCGCTGCCAGGCTGATCCGCGACTCATCGAAGGCTCCTCTCGCGCAGGGGGGTTGGCAGGAAAAACGTGTCGGGCGCCGGTGCATGGGCTTCCAGGAACGCGGCGTACTTTTTCTTGATCTTGGGCAGCTCGTACAGCGCCTTGACGCCATGCTTGGCCGAGTTGCGGATGACTGACGAAGGATTGAAGTAGCCTTCGGCGTTCTCGAGCGACAACACGAATGGCGGCAAGCCTGCGCGCATCAGCAGATAGCTGACGATCAGCGAGCCGGTACGGTTATTACCTTCGATGAACAGCTGCGGCTTGCTGAGGATGCGCACGTATACACCGGCAGCCCGCTTCCATACCGAATCGCTGCCATAACCGCAGTACCAGTTGTACAAGTCCTTGATGCCGCCTTCGACGTTGTTGAAAAAATGGGCTTCGGTAGCGGCCAGGTGCGCGGCGAACTCCTCGCGACGGGCGGCGTCGCTGCCACAGAGCACGGTGGCATTGATTTCCAGCATCAGGTTCACCTGCTGCAGGTGAAACAGGTCGATGCCGCGCGCCACATAGTGATCGACCAGCGCGTAGCCCTCCAGCACGTTGCACAGCACCTCGTCCGTGAACGGGTCGCGAGGCTCGGTGAAGTGGCGGCTGAGCTCGGCAAAATGCGCCTGCACTTGGCGCAGGGCGTGCTCGACGGCATTGAGATCCAGGCGGGGTGTCGCTGGCATCGGATGTCCCTGAGTACGGTATTCGAGTAAAGGTAGCCGCGGGCCTGGGCCGTCCTGGCACTGGCGCGCGGGCGTTCTCAAGCGAGGGTCAGCTGAACTTGCCACTGATGTAGTCGGCGGTCAGCTGTTCACGAGGGTCTTGGAAGATCTGGGTAGTGGGACCCATCTCTACCAGATAGCCCGTGCGGGTGCCTTGGGAAATGTCGACCGAAAAGAACGCCGTGGTGTCGGCCACGCGAATGGCCTGCTGCATGTTGTGGGTCACCAGCGCAATGGTGTAATCCTTTTTCAACTCCACCATCAGCTCCTCCACCCGCCGGGTCGCGATCGGGTCCAGGGCCGAACAGGGTTCATCGAGCAACAACACTTCGGGCTCGGTGGCGATGGCCCGGGCAATGCACAAGCGCTGCTGCTGGCCACCGGACAGGGACAGGCCACTGACCTTGAGCTTGTCCTTCACTTCATCCCATAACGCAGCGCCTTGCAGGGCATGCTTGACCCGGTCGCCGATGTCGCCTTTGTAGCGGTTCAGGCGCAGACCGAAGGCCACGTTGTCGAAAATGCTCATCGAGAACGGGTTGGGCTGCTGGAACACCATGCCGATGTAGCGACGCACTACGACTGGATCGACCCCTTTGCCGTAGACGTCCTGCCCCAGAAAGTGCACATGGCCTTCGAAGCGAAAGCCCTTGACCAGGTCGTTCATGCGGTTGAGGCTGCGCAGCACGGTGCTTTTGCCACAACCGGACGGGCCGATGAAGCCAGTGATCTCGTTCTTGCGGATCGGCACGTGGCTGTCGCGCACGGCCATGAAGTTGCCGTAGAAGATCTTGTCCAGCTTGCAATCCATGACGATGGGGGTTTCGCTGGCCAGGGGAGCGGCTCTTTGGGCGGTGGATACGTTCACGTCGAATGCTCCCTATCAGTACTTGGGCTTGCCGAATACTCGGCTCAGAATGTTGATAACCAGCACGATCATTACCAGAACCAGCGATGCCGCCCAGGCGAGCTCCAACTGGTTGTCGAACGGCATGCCGGAGAAGTTGTAGATCAGCACCGCCAGCGAAGCGGTCGGGTTCATCACCGCCAGGCTGCCATCGTGGTAGATCCAGTAATTGCTGAACAACGCGGTGAACAGCAGCGGCGCGGTTTCGCCGGCCGCCCGGGCCACGGCCAGCATGACGCCGGTCAGGATGGCTGGCAGGCCGGTGGGCAACACGATCTTCCAGATCACCTGGGCCCGGGTACAACCCATGCCGTAGGCGGCGTCCTTCATGATCTTGGGCACCATCTTCATGGCTTCCTCGGCGGTCAGGACCACGATTGGCAGCATCAGGACGGCCAACGCCACGCCGCCTGCCGGCGCCGAGTAGGTTCCGGTGGTCATCACCACCAGGGCATAGGCGAACACGCCGGCCAGGATGGACGGCAAGCCGGTCAGCATCCTGGCGGCGAAACGTGCGGCGTTGGCCAGCTTGCTGTCAGGCCCAAGCTCGGCCAGGAACACGGCGGCCAGGATGCCCACCGGCACAGCGATGGCCGCTGCAATGCCGACCATGACCAGGGTACCGGCCATGGCATTGCCGAAGCCGCCCCCCATTTCGAAGCCGGTTGGCGGCAGCTCGGTGAACACTTCCAGATTCAGCCGTGCGCCACCACGGGTGATGAGCATGTACAACACCGAAATCAGGGGCACGCTGGCCACCAGCGCGGCGAGCCAGGCCAATGTGGTCAGCAGTACGCTGCGCAGCGCCCGTCCTTCGAGCTTGCGCTGCAGGCTTGGCAGCGCGGCCACTGGGGTGGAGAGATCGGTCATCAGCGGTTACCTCGTTGCGCGTAGAGCATGATCATCGAGCCCAATACGTTCACCAGCAGGGTGATGAACATCAGCACCAGGGCGGCGTACATCAGCACTTGCACCTCATTCGGCCCGGCTTCGGGGAAGTTCAATGCCAGCAGCGCTGCCAGGGTATTGGCCGGCGCGAACAGTGACAGGGAGATGGTGTTGGCGTTGCCCACCAGCATCGCCAGGGCCATGGTCTCCCCTAGGGCGCGGCCCAGGCCCAGCACCAGCGAGCCAAAGATGCCGGTCGCGGCCGAGGGCACCATGACCTTGAGAATCGCCTCCCAGTGCGTCGTGCCCATGCCGTAGGCGGCTTGCTTGGTTTTCATCGGCACACTGGTCAGCGCGTCCTGGGAGACAGCGGCGATGGTCGGCAGAATCATGATCGCCAGCACCAAGGCTGCCGGCAGCAACCCCGGCCCGCTCAGGGACGTGCCAAAGAACGGGATCCAGCCCAGCTCGCTGTTGAGCCATGTGGTCAGTGGCCGTATGGCTGGAATCACCACATAGATGCCCCACAGCCCGTACACCACGCTCGGGATAGCGGCCAGCAGCTCGACAATGGTGCGAAAGACGGCCGCGAGCCTGGCCGGCAGGAAATCCTGGGTAAGAAAAATGGCCATGCTGACGCCGAAGAAACCGGCGATCAGCAAGGCGATGAATGCGCTGTACAGCGTCCCCCAGATGGCCGGAAGAATGCCGTACTTGCCTTGGTTGACGTCCCAGACGCTGCCCAACAACACATCGAAGCCATGCTCCTCGATGCCCGGCAAGGCCTTGCGCCCCACTTCGTAAACCAGTGCGAAGACCAGTGCCAGTACCAGCACAACCCCAATGCGGGCCAGCGCACGGAAGGTGCGGTCCACCAGCACGTCCTTGGCAGACGGCGGCCGGCAGGCGGAGTCGGGGTTATCCGGTAGGTCGAAAGGTGTGTTCATTGGCAGGTTCCGGGACAGGGTGCTGACACCCCCGGCGTGTCAGGCGCACGCCGGGGACGCCGGTATCACTTGATGTTGGCGGAGGCTTTGCGCACTTGCTCGACCACCGAGGGGGGCAGCGGGATGTAGCCCATCGAGTCGGCGATTTTCTGCCCTTCGGTGAGGCTGTACTCGACCATCTCGCGCATGGCCTTGGCCTTGGCGGGGTTGCCATTGTCCTTGCGGAAGATCATCCAGGTGTAGGAGGTGATGGGGTAGGACTTGGCGCCGTCCGGATCAGGCAGCCAGGCCACCAGGTTTTCCGGCATGTTCACGGCGGCCAGGGCCTCGGCGCCGCTTTCGGCATTGGGCACCACGTACTGCCCAGCCTTGTTCTGCAATTGGGCGAAGTCCACCTTGGCCAGCTTGGCAAAACCGTACTCGATGTAGCCGATGGCGCCTGGGGTCTGGCGTACGGTGGCGGTCACGCCATCGTTTTTCGGTGACTTGATGAACTTGTCAGTAGCCGGCCAGTTGACGGTATTGCCCTCACCCAGTTCTTGCTTGAAGTCGGCATTGATGGCCGACAGGTGCTTGGTGAACACCGCTGTCGTGCCGCTGGAGTCGGCACGCACCACGACGGTGATGGGGGTGTCGGGCAGCTTGAGCTCGGGGTTGGCGGCTGCGATCTGGGGGTCGTTCCAGCGCGTGATCTTGCCAAGGAAGATGTTGGAGTACACCTCGCGCGGCAGCTTGAGCCCTTTGGGGTTGCCTGGCAGGTTGTAGGCCAGCACGATCTCGCCGGCGGTCATGGGCAGCAGTTGCACGCCCTCGCTCACCTTGGCCATGTCGGCCTCGCTCATGGCCGAGTCGCTGGCAGCAAAGTCAACGGTCCTGTTCAGGAAATCCTGCACCCCGGCGCCGCTGCCCTTGGACTGGTAGTCGACGGTCACACCCTCGGATTTCTTGCTGAAGTCCTTGAACCAGGTCAGGTAGATAGGTGCGGGGAAGCTGGCCCCGGAACCGGTCAGGCGAATGTTTTCTGCGGCGATCGAAGCCGATGTGGCGCAAAGGGAGACCGCGACGGCGAGTGCAGCAGACTTCATCAGGCGTATCATTGAAAGCGCTCCGTGTGATGGCCGGCACACTTTGCATCAGCTGTGTTACAGCTTTGTGACCGCCGCATGGCAGCGAGCCCTTACCCACGCCAGGCCATGTCCTACGCCCTGTTGAACCGTAGCATCGGCAAGCCTGACGCTCACCTCCATGGAACGCTGACCGTTTGCCGCACTCACACCCTTTATCAGGGCAGCAGCCCGCACATCCCGAGCTGGAGGACAGACCTGCATGAAGAAGATCCTGATGGTGTTGACGTCCCACGATCAACTGGGTGACACCGGCAAGAAAACCGGCTTCTGGCTGGAAGAGTTCGCGGCACCTTATTACGCATTCGTGGATGCCGGAGCCGACGTCACGCTCGCCTCGCCAAAAGGCGGACAGCCGCCGCTGGACCCGAAAAGTGACGAAGACGATGCCCAGACCGAGGCCACCCGACGCTTCGCCAAAGACACCGAGGGCCAGGCTGCCCTGGCCGATACCGTACCCCTTGGCGAAATCGACCCCTATGATTTCGACGCCGTGTTCTATCCAGGCGGCCACGGCCCCCTGTGGGATCTGGCCGAGAACCAGGACTCGATCGTGCTGTTGCAAGCCTTTTATGCCTCCAACAAGCCCATCGCAGCGGTATGCCACGCCCCAGGTGTTCTGAAGAACGTCAAAGCGCCTGACGGTCACCCTGTCGTAAAGGGCAAAAAGGTCACGGGCTTTACTAACAGTGAAGAGCAAGCTGTGGGCCTGACCGACGTCGTTCCGTTTCTGGTGGAAGATATGCTACGTGACCATGGGGCGAACTACGCCAAGGCCGAGGACTGGGCAAGCCATGTGGTCGAGGATGGGCATTTGATCACAGGGCAGAACCCGGCATCGTCAGAGGCAACTGCCAAGGCATTGCTGAAACGGGTAGCCCAGGAACCCGGCGCCTGACCCCTATTTCTGCGCTGGTGAAAAGGCAACTGCTCAGAGACGGAATTTTTTGCTACAGCCCGAGGTCATAACGGTAGCGCACAGCTATCGCTTGCACCTCTGGCTGCAAGCCTACATCGGATGTTCCCTTTATTCAGCGTGCGCAGAGCCAGAGTATTGCCATGAAAACGTGCGAATTCCCCAGCTGTCCAACCGTTCTGCTGGTTGAGGACGAACCTATCATCCGTGAGCTGATCGCCATCGCCCTTGAGGATCTGGGCGTAGCGGTAACCAGCGTGGAAACAGCACAAGAAGGTCTGGAAATTACCTCGCGCTCTGCATTTTCGATGCTCCTGACCGATGTCCGCACCCCTGGCGCGGTCAACGGCCTGGAGTTGGCCTATCAGGTCGGCCAGTCGCAGCCTGACACTCGCATCGTGGTCATGAGTGGTTATCACGACCCTTCAAGCCACGCCCTACCCTCTGGCGCCGTGTTCCTGCCCAAACCCTGGACCCTGGATCATTTCATTGGCGTGATCAGTGATCAGCTTGCGCGTTCAACGTCGCTGCGGGCGCAGCCAGCGGCATGATTAAGTTCCAAGGCTTTTGCAGCAGTCAAATGCTGCAAAGTAAACCCGGCAACTGCAGCCACTGGTGTACACGGCGGATGAGTCGTGACACGCGATTCTTCCAGCCTGCGCCATGTTTAACTGGCAAGCGTTTGGAATCAAGCCCACCTGGAAAGGTCTTCTAGCTCTTCACTGATACGCTGTTTGTCGACAAGCCTCACCCATCGTTAGGCTGAAATTACCCCCGCCCCACGCGCCTAGTGCGTTGATGCGTTGCGTATATGAGAAGAGCCGGCTTCAAGCCCTGAACACCATACAGCAGGCTCACCCCGTCCTACACAACCCTGCAACTAGAACACAAAACTCCAAACGGCATGGAATCACTTTGCTGTCCATTGCTCTGCACATCAACGCGGGCGCTAGGCGAACGCTTTTCAGCGACACGTTTGAAACACCCCACTAGGGCACGCCGTAATGGGTCAACCGCTCCCACTGATAATGTACATGGCCAGCAAACGTCGGATGCTTTTCGATAAATTCAAGCGTATAGGGTAGCGACATTCCGAGGCGCATGGCGTATTGATTGTACCCGATGAAGAGGGTGCCCCGAGGCCATCCGTCAACGCGTTTACCGCATATCTGTGGATAATCACTGTTCTGCTCGTAAAGGTCCAGGCTATAGCGGGATAATGTTTCCATCCCTTGTGTCAACCGTGTAGCGTATTCTTGGTAGAGATCAACCCCTTGAATGCGTGCCGTCTCCGCAACATTGATCAGTGCTGCGACACCATAGCCTGAGTGAGGCAAGTCTCTACAAAATTCCATCGGCATGCCGCTAATGAGTCGGGTGGGGTTACCCCATTTCTGCATGACTTCGTTATAAGAGCGTCCAAACCACACTGCGTCCAAGGGTCGCGCTCCGTCCCACGGCAGATAGATATAACTGCCCAGCAATGATTTCCACTTGCTGAGTGCTTCATGGAAGCCCTGCTCATCCTTAGTGAAGATTGCTATATTAACCAAGGCTTCTACAGCACTGGCCTGCCAGTTACTGTTGTTTTTGAAGTCATTACCGGTACTAGGCAGAAACATCTGGCTGGCATACGGTCGGTATTGCTCCCTAAACATTCTCGTCACAGCATCCTTTTCAACCTGCGGCCAGCCCCCATAGCTATACTTGACGATCTCCGCTGCACGGGTAAACAATTGAGCGGCCCATGAGGCTTGCAGGCGCCTGTTATTGCCCGTATGCTGCTCTAACGTTTCAGTCCAGGCTTTGAAGATTTCCCGTACATTTTCGGCATATGCAGGGTCCCCTGTATAACGCCACAACAGCGCTTGCAAGTAGGCAGCCTGAGCATCCCGGATTTCGTCCGAGCACCCGTAATCCGGTACAGAATACGCACCGCAGTGAACAATGCTCCAAGGCCTAGCCCGATAATTTCTGTCAGCCAACGGTGACGCCAAAGCAGCGTGCATGGATGTCGCCCAAGGCTCGAGATGCTTGTGGTCACGCACATACCGCAACTGCACCTCGGACGTCAGTATTCCAGGGTGAACAAAGTTAAAATCCGCCTGCGCGCCTGCGCTGAACGCGCAAAGCAAACATGCCCCGACACTACAGTAGATTCGCATTTTGCGCCCAACCCTTGCATTCAGAACTCAGAGCTAGACGTTAGCAAGTTGCCTTGAATTACACGACTGACAAAATTATCAGGTCAAAGCGCTTGAGCGACTGAATGTTCTAGCAGGGCATGTGCGAAAAATACTTGTTTAAGCAGTGGGCGAATGTTGCATGCGAACCGAATCATCCATTTGTTGAATGACCGAAGCCTTTTGATGCTCGCTGCAATGACCTGTCAACCAGTTGTCGAAGATCCCGCCACTGCTGCCAAGCGATCAGTTGGAGACGTCTCATCTCGTCTGCTTGGCTTAGCAATTCCTCGCGGTAGGCACTGGGGCAGGCGTTGCGTAACGCGTGATCATCGAAGGTCGAGAACCAACGGTTGATTGCCTCCAGGTGCATCAGGTCATTGGTAGGCTGCTCAATGAATGCCGTCATGCCAGTTTCCCTGTGCTCGCTTTTTCAATCGAGCCCAGGGAGCAACCAATGGTTCACTTTGATCGGGGCTCTAGCGAGCCGACCTCACACAATACCCGTATGCCCATCGAGTACCTGCCGCACACGGCGTGCCAGATCATGGGGCTGGCAGGGCTTGGAAATCACATCGAATTCAGAGCCGCCGATGTCGGTGCGTTCAATCGAGTTTTCCGCGTAGCCGGTCGTGAGCAGCACCTTGATCTGCGGCTGCAAACGACGCACCTCGCGCGCCAGCATCACCCCATTCATGCCCCCGGGCATGATCAGGTCGGTGAACAACAAGTCATAGCGCTCACCTGCTTCGATGAGTTTTAGCGCTTCGCGTGCGTTGAGCACCATGTCGGCGTCATAGCCATAGTTTTCCAGCACCATTTTGGCCAGCTCGGCGACATCAGGGCGGTCTTCGACAATGAGAATCCTCTCGGTGCCGGAACTGCGTTCAACCAGCTTCACGGGCTTTTCCTGAATCGGGCTGGCTTCGTCCACCGGGAAATACAAGCGCAGCGTGGTGCCTTCGCCCTCTTCGGTGTAGATCCGGGCAGCACCACCGGACTGACGCGCGAACCCGTACACCATGGACAGCCCTAGCCCTGAACCCTTTCCCTCCTCCTTAGTGGTGAAGAAAGGGTCCATGACACGGTCTCGAATGCTGGCAGGCATGCCGATGCCATTGTCGGTAATGGAGATGCTCACGTAACTGCCTGGCAACAGGCCATCGAAGGACAGATTGATGTCGCTTACATGCACGTTCCGCGTTTCGATGAATACATGGGGTCGTTTGCGGCCGATCAGGGCGTCCCGGGCGTTCATGAAGATGTTCAACAGCGCCACTTCGGCCTGGGTCGGGTCGATGCGACAGTTGCGCAAGTGCTCTTCCAAGTCGTATTCGACCGTCACCTCGGCACCGAAGGTGCGCTCGATGATAGGGACCACGTCATCGAGCAGATGATTGAGGTTGAGCACCCGGCCGTGCAATTTCTGCTTGCGAGCAAAGGCCAGCAACTGCTTGGTGAGGGTGCTGGCACGATCGACCGCCGTTTGCGCGTGCCCGACGCTTCGGCGAATGCGACTCAGGTCAGGCTGCGCCTTGTCGGTCTCGCTGGCCACCAGCCCCATGTAACCGCCCATCACTTGCAGCAGGTTGTTGAAGTCGTGGGCAATGCCGCCCGTCAACTGACCCAGGGCTTCCATCTTCTGCGCCTGACGCAGCGCATCCTCGGCATCGCGACGACGGCTGACGTCCAGCTGCGAGGCGAAGAAGTAGATCAGGTCGCCACGCTCGTTGAAAATCGGCGAGATGAACAGCGCATTCCAGAAACTGGAGCCGTCCTTGCGGTAATTGAGCACTTCAGTGGCGATGTCCACGCGCTTCTCGATCGCCTCACGGATGGCGTCGACCACTGTCCGCTCGGTTTCCGGGCCCTGCAGGAAGCGGCAATTTCGCCCCATGATTTCACCGGCGTCATAGCCGGTCATTTCCAGAAACGCGCGGTTGGCAAAGATGATAGGATTGTCGTCGCGGCCGGGATCGGTCACGATCATGGGCATGCGCGTCGTTTGCACGGCAGCAAAAAACATGTCGTGCGGCAGGTTGGATATGTCTCCGGTCGCCTGATTGCTGACGCGGGCCTTCTTGTCCGTCACGTGACTCTCCTGGTTGGGCAATGGTGCAACTGGTCACTTCTTGACAACGCCAAGCGGCAAATTGCTCCACCAACAGGGGCTGCTTACGAAACTATTGTTCAATGGCCAATGTCGATTCGTCATCTAGAGCCTACGCTTGCTGTTAAGCGGTAGCGTGAACTGCCGACGATGGCCAAGCATGCCCTACCCACCCTGCCACGGATGCTGCACAGCCTCTTGGAAAGCCATGACCTTATCTAAGCGTAACAACGTGCGCATTGCGGGCGCAGGCCCTGTCACGTTGATCTTCTCCCACGGTTTTGGCTGCGATCAATCGATGTGGAAGTACCTTTTACCGCATTTTCAAGCGCGCTTTCGCACCGTGACCTACGATCTGGTCGGCGCCGGGCAGTCGGACCTGACTGCCTATGATCGCGTTCGCTATGACTCCTTGGCAGGTTATGCGACGGATCTGAACGAGATAATCACCGAATATGGCCAAGGCACCGTGATTCTGGTCGGCCACTCGGTCAGCGCCATGATTGGCGCACTGGCGGACAGGCAGCAACCGGGTCGCATTGCGGCCCATGTGATGGTGGGTCCTTCCCCGTGCTATATCGACGATGGTGATTACATTGGCGGTTTCACGCATCAGGATATCCACGAACTGCTTGAAACCCTGGACAGCAATTACCTGGGCTGGTCGAGCACCATGGCGCCGGTGATCATGGGGGCGCCCGGCCAGCCCATGCTGAGCGAGGAGCTGACCAACAGCTTCTGCCGCACCAATCCAGACATCGCGCGGCAGTTCGCACGTGTCACGTTCCTGTCTGACAACCGGCTGGATGTGCAAGGCTTGCCTACACCTGTACTGATTCTCCAATCCATCGACGATCTTATCGCCCCGGTTTCCGTGGGCCAGTACCTCAATGCAGTGCTACCCAACAGCACGCTGTGCCTGATCGACAACATCGGCCATTGCCCGCACATGAGTGCCCCTACAGCCTGTTCCCAGGCCATGGATGCTTTCCTGCAACCCTGGGCACCGGGGCCATGACGGGGGCAGGCGAGACACCGCCTGTCGACGTGTTGTTCGAAGGGGCACCCTGCGGTCTGGTAGTCACCACTGAGACCGGAATGATCGTGAAGGTCAACCAGACCTTCTGCAAATGGTTGGGCTACGCGCCCGAGGACCTGGCGCAGTGCAGGTTTCAGGAGCTGTTGACCATGGGCGGACGCATCTTCCATCAGACCCATTGGGCGCCACTGATGAGAATGCAGGGTTCGGTGGCCGAGGTGAAGCTCGAGGTCCGGCACCGCGCAGGTCACGTCATCACCATGTTGCTCAATGGCGTGCGCCGTCAATATGCCCACGGCGTGTTCCACGAACTGGCACTGTTCGGCACCATCGAGCGTGATCGCTACGAGCGTGAATTGCTTACCGCCCGGCGCCGAGCAGAGCAATTGCTGGCGCAGACCACTGAGGCCGAAGCTGCATTGCAGCAGGCCAAGGCTGAACTGGCCGACGCCTACCAGAGCGCCCAACGACGTGCAGCCTTTGCCGAGCAGATGGTCGCCATCGCCAGCCATGACCTGAAAAACCCGCTAACCGCGATCAAGATGGCTACGCAGTTGCTCGAACGCGGCGAGCACAGGGACAAGGAAAGACGCCTGCTGGGCAGTATCAGCCATTCCTCGGAACGCGCCAGGCGCATGATCGCTGACCTGCTCGACTTTGCCTCGGTCAGAATTGGCCAAGGCATTACCATCCGCCGCCAACCGATAGACCTGTGTTCAACGGTCGATCAGAGCGTAAACGAATTGAGAGTCGCCTTCGCCCAGGCGCGCATTCGTCACCTTTGCAAAGGCAAAGGGCAACTTGCACTGGACCCGGATCGCGTGCAGCAGATGATTGGCAATCTGGTGGCCAACAGCGTGGCCTATGGTGACCTCGCTCACCCGGTCACCATTACCACTGACCTTCATGAGCATGGCGCCGTGGTCAGCGTACACAACCATGGCCCTTGCATTCCCGACACCTTGCTTACGTCCCTGTTTGCGCCCATGACCCGGGGCACGGACCATGCCGACTCGGTACGCTCTGTCGGGTTGGGGTTATTTATCGTGAGCGAGATCACCCTGGCCCATGGTGGCGATATCACCGTCGATTCGGACGCCGCACTTGGTACCACCTTCACGATACGCCTGCCGTTACTGGCAGCCTGAACAAGGACGGTCCGGCATACACCGGTCAAGCTTTCGACCTGAACTTTTGCTTACCTTGTGGTTTCACCTGCATAGCACACCCGCCTTCGCAGGAGTTGAACCATGAGAGCATTGACGTACCACGGTGCACAGGATGTAAGGGTCGACACGGTGCCGGACCCCATCCTGCAAGAGGCTGACGACATCATTCTGAGAGTCACGGCTACCGCTATCTGCGGGTCTGACCTGCATCTGTATCACGGCAAGATCCCACAAACCGAACACGGCGACATTTTTGGCCACGAGTTCATGGGGGTCGTCGAGGACGTCGGCCGCGCGGTGACCAATGTGCAAGTTGGCGACCGCGTGGTGATTCCGTTCGTGATCGCCTGCGGCGGCTGCTTCTTCTGCCAGCACGACTTGTTTGCCGCCTGCGAGACGACCAATACCGGCCGCGGCGCCATCATCAACAAGAAAGTCATTCCACCCGGTGCAGCGTTGTTCGGCTACAGCCATTTGTATGGTGGCATCCCGGGTGGCCAGGCGGACTATGTACGGGTACCCAAGGCCAATGTAGGCCCCTTCAAGGTGCCGACCTCGCTGTCCGACGACAAGGTGCTGTTCTTGTCGGATATTCTGCCCACCGCCTGGCAGGCGGTGACCAACGCGCAAGTGGGCCAGGGGTCGACAGTAGCTATCTACGGTGCGGGCCCCGTCGGCCTGTTGAGTGCGGCCTGCGCCCGCATGCTGGGCGCTCAAAAAATTTTCCTGGTCGATGACAACGACTACCGCCTGACGTTTGCCCGTGACACCTATGGGGTAGTGCCAATCAATTTCGAGCAGGACGATGACCCTGCCGACAGCATCATTCGGCTGACCCCAGGCATGCGCGGCGTTGATGCCGTCATTGATGCAGTGGGCTTCGAGGCCAAGGGCAGCACCACCGAAACCGTCATGACAGCCCTCAAGATCGAAGGCAGCAGTGGCAAGGCGTTGCGTCAATGCATTGCTGCCGTGCGGCGCGGCGGGGTGGTCAGCGTCCCTGGGGTGTATGCCGGGTTCATCCACGGCTTCCTTTTCGGGGACGCGTTCGACAAGGGCCTGACGTTCAAGATGGGCCAGACCCATGTGCAGAAGTTCTTGCCAGAACTGCTTGAGCACATCGAGGCTGGCCGGCTGCAACCTGAACTGATCGTGACGCACCGGTTGGCGCTTGAGGAAGCGGCAATGGGCTACAAGATGTTCGATCAGAAAAAGGATGATTGCCGCAAGGTGATTCTGGTACCTGGGGCGGCAGCGGGTACGTTGGCGCCTGAGATAGCGATCTAAGCGGCACCGAGCCTTGTCAGGGCCTGGCCCACTGCCCAGCGGGCCAGGCCAGACCTCAAGGGTGCATCAGGGTGATCAGGGCCTTGACCAGCGTCTGTTGATCAAACGGCTTGCTCAGCACCATGCCGCCGTGGGCAGGCCAGCTCTGCTGCCCAGGCGCGGGCGGTGCGTATCCCGTGATGAACAACACCGGTAGCCGCGGCCGTGTTCCCCTGGCAACGTCCACCATCTTCCTGCCGTCCAGCCCGCCAGGCAGCCCGACATCGGTGATCAACAGGTCGATTCGAGTGTCCGAGCGCAGCAATTGCAAGCCTGCCAGGCTGTCGGCTGCTTCGATGACGACGTAGCCCATACCACTGAGCGTTTCATTGACATACAGGCGAACTGACGCTTCATCGTCCACCAGCAATACAGTTTCACCCGGCCGCGCCCGATGACTCACCACAGGGGCCACGCTGTCGCTGACCACTCGGGCAGGCCCACCGTGACTGGGTAGTTGCATAAACACCCGAGTTCCTTGCCCTGGTGCCGAATCGATATGCACATGCCCGCCGGTCTGGCGGGCGAAACCGTACACCATCGAGAGGCCCAAGCCTGTCCCCGCACCCAGCGGCTTGGTGGTGAAGAATGGCTCGAACGCCCTAGAGAGGGTCGCGGCGTCCATACCAATGCCCTCATCCGTGACGCATATGCTCAGGTAATCGCCCGAAGCGATCTCCGGGTCCGCATCACCGTCGATGCGTTGGTCTGCGGTCTGAATGCAAATCCGGCCATTCCCGTCCATGGCATCGCGCGCGTTGATGCAGAGGTTCAGCAATGCATTCTCGAGCTGGGCGGGATCGACCAGGCAGGTGTGCAACGAAGCGGACAACTGGACCTCCAGCTTCACGCAGGGGCCTACCGTACGGCGCACGAGCTCAGCCATGCCATCAATCAGCGCATGGACATCGGTCTGCACGGGCACCGACTTTTGGCGCCTTGCAAACGCCAAAAGTCGGTGCGTCAACGCGGCGGCCTTGCGAGTAGCCCCGTAGGCCACGGTCATGTAACGTTCCACATCCTCAAGACGACCCTGTGCCAAGCGAGACCTGATCAGATCAAGACTGCCCGAGATGCCCGCCAACAAGTTGTTGAAGTCATGGGCAATGCCCCCAGTCAACTGCCCTACTGCTTCCATTTTCTGTGCCTGGCGCAAGGCGGCTTCAGCCTCTTCCCGTTCAGCTACCGCCTGGGCGATACGCGCCTCAAGTGTCCGGTTAAGCTCAAGTAGTTGCTCTTCTGCCTGCCGGCGGGCGGTGACGTCGATCGAAGAGCCAACCAGGCCGATCGCCTCCCCTTCGTCACTGAGCAGCGGCGCCTTGACCGATAGCCAATACGTGGCCGAGCCGTCTGGCATGTCCACCCGCTCTTCGACCTGGACGGCCGTCCCGCCGGCCATCACACGCTGATCGGTTTCCATCACCTGCCTGGCCTGTTCCTTATCCTCTAGGAACTCAAGGTCGGTCTTGTCCAGGTAAAACTCAGGCGGCTTGCCGATCAGCTGCGTGGCGCCATGGTTGGCCACCAGCATGCGCCCTTCCAGGTCCTTGGCATATACAACGCCGGGGACCGCGGCAGTGAAGGTACGCAGCAACGTGGACATACGGTCGCGTTCGGCCTGCGCCTTGCGACGCGACTCGATGTTCATCAGCACGCCAGGAAAGCGCACCGCAACGCCCTGCTCATCGAGCTCGACCCGACCGTTGGCTTCAACCCAGCGATAGCAGCCATCGTCCTGGCGGACCCGGTATTCACAGCGAAACGGACCGCCCAGGGCCATGGCCGCCTGGATGGCTTGCGCGACGCGTTCACGGTCATCGGGATAGATGGAGGCAAATGCTTCCGCCAGAGGCATCCCCGTCAGGCATCTGGCCAGCGGCAAGCCAAACGAATGCGAGAATCGCTCATCGGCCGTCACCCTGTCATTGGGTATATCCCACACCCATGTGCCGATGATCGCACCCGCATCCAGCGCAAGCTGCAACCGCTCTGCGGTTAGCGCGGCATCATCCTGGCCACTGGCAGCGACACCAGCGGTACGTTGATTCATCGATCGACCTCGAACTTCCTGAAAACAAGCATCGGCTACAGGCACGCTATTAAGCGCAAAAGACGCCTATGATGAGCCTCACGCACAAGAGTTGGAAGGTCTGGTTTTCACGCCAGTTGAATAAATATGGCGTATGACCCGAGCAATACCCAGCATACGAGGAAAATCCAGGGTGTACGCAGCGAGAACAGCAAAGACTTGCGATGGCCGGCCTGGGAAGTCTCGGTTTCGCTAAATAATGGCGATTCGTCGTAAGCCAGCCCCATCATGGGTTCGCTTCGCAGCAGATGACTTTGCTTGAGTTGCCAATGCTCGATGATCTTGTAGGCAGCGTGAATACCTGGCCAGGCGTTCAGTGAACTGAGTACACCAAGCAGCGCCAAAAAGGGCGGCACCACCAGCGTGAACATTTCGCCCCAGCTCTGATTGGTATTGCCCATGGCTGAGGCATACGCAATGACTAAAAAGGACTGGGCGGCCAGGTAAGCATCCGTACGGTTAGCAAGGATACTCGTCTCGTACTGGATTTCCTGTCGGTAGAAGTCCAACCGCTCCTTGGGCGAGCCGAACATGCGAGCATTATGCTCCTGGATTTCGTGCTCTGGGGTGGCTGGGGTGATAATACGTGGCACAGTACGGCTCCTAGAAACTATCCATGGCCAGGGTGAGTGCCCATGCACGGGTCAACAGCATTGGCTGCCGTAGACATCGCGCGATGTAGCAAAGCTGGCTGAACATTGGTTTACGGCTTGTGCGCAGGCACATCCCTTGCGGTCTTTTGCGCCGTAGTGTCCTGCTCGGTGCCCGTAGACCCGTCTGGGCGCTGAGCGTCGTTGTCTCGCTCTTTTTCGCCCGTGGTGCGCGCTTGCTCCACGCGCTTGGCGTCCTGCTCATTCGATGTGCTCATGAAGACACCTCAGCCTTTGCTATGTTCAGGGGAAGAGGGTCCAGTACCGCGTTTGATGCCACGCGGTCCCCAGATACCCCAGATCGCCAGACCCGCCACAGGCAGAGCCAGGAGCAACAGGGCCCAGGCCGCCTTTGTGGCATCGGTCTTGTCGCTACGAAACACACTGACGATGGCCCACAGGTCCACCAGTAGGATCAGGACCGCCACGGCGATCCAGAAGTACGTCACAGGCTCGTTCATAACCGCTCTCCCTTTTGATCGGTTTCCCAACCTTCTTTAAAAAGGAAGCCTGGAAGTCCCGCTAAGTTCAGCTCGATTGCTGCACGATGGACGGGCGGACGCACTTGCAGTGAACCAACAGCGTAGCGCTCGCGTCCACTGCAAAATGCTGCGCGAGTTACAGGTATGGCCATCGACGCGATTGAGTCCGTCTTCGAGTACTTGAAAAAACATGACCTAGTTTTGACCACTGCCGAATCCTGCACCGCAGGCGCCATGGTAGCGGCATTGGCCGCTCTGCCAGGTACCGCCGAGGTGCTCGAAAGCGGCTACGTTGTCTATTCCCCCGCTGCCAAACAACGCTTGCTGGGCGTTAGCCCGGTGACTATCGAGCGTTATGGCCTGACCAGCGAAGCGGTTGCATGGGAAATGGCATTAGGCGCATTGAAAGACAGCGACGCGACCGTTGCCATTGCCACCACAGGGGTCGCAGGACCTGCCGCGCAAGGCAAAATCCCGCCCGGTACGCTGTGCTTTGCCTGGGCGTTCTCCGGAGAGCCGCTTGCCGTTTTCACCGCCACCCAACGCTTTTTTGGCGAGCGTGACGAGGTGATGCGCCAGGGGGCGGCCTATGGACTGTCGCAACTGGCGCATTATCACCAACGTTGGCTACGCGGCGAACGGGCCTGATCACACCTTGATGAACGAGTACCCGATGACTTCCAAGCATTACCCAGCACCCGAAGGCGCCTTTGCCCATCACCGCTTTGGGCGCGCCGGACGCTTCAAATGGCTTGCACTTTTACTACCACTGGGCTTGGCGATCGCCATGGTGCCTGCCAGCCCTTGGTTGATCGATGCCAGGGCGACCAGTGCTGATGGCAAGGTACAGGTGCACTACAAGCGACTAGGTCGCAGCGCAAGCCCTGTCGAGCTATCGATCAGCGTGAAGGGAACGCCGAGCAAGCCGGTTTGGGTACAACTAGGCGGAAGCATGCTTCAGGAAGCCAGCATCGAAACCGTGCAACCGCAGCCGCTGCGCACTCAATCTCAAGGCAAGGCGATGCTCATTGAAGTGGCGACCGACGAAGCAGGAATGGCCACTGTTCACCTGACCGTGCGCAATGACGCACCTGGCCAGGTTACAGGCCACGTGAGAGCCGGCGCCAACAGCGCCGTGCGACTGTCGACATTCTTGTACCCGTAGCCCTGTACGGTTCGGTACAGACGCTTGGACACGCCGGGGCATATGCCACCGGCGTGCAGCTGGTCGAATTCAGGACTTGTCAGTGGCAACCGCAAATTTCTTCATGTCCACCGGGGGCGCGACGAACTCCGGACCTTTGCCCGAGACTCGCCACCGCACGTTGGTCAACCCATAGCGCTCGGCCATGGGACGGCTGACTTTCTTGATCTTGTGCTGACCGAACCGCGGAATGATCCCGACACCTGCATCGCAGCTAGCCCAGTGCCAGGCCTCGGCGTTGTCCATGCGTTCCAGTCGAATGATGAAAGTCCTGAATTCTCCGTGTAGCTCGTACTCGATCACATACAGTTGTTGTCCTGCCATTGGACTCTCCTCCATCAAACTCAGCCTAATGGAGCCAAAGGCGTAACAAAAGATTCCATTTATTTTATCCCGACAGTCATCCTCTTGCCGTTGCCCACGTGATGACGAACTGTTCTCGCTTCGCTTCAGTCACATCAGTACCAATGGTGCAGGAGCTGCAATGTGGAAGACGTATCTGAAAGCCCGCGGCAATGTGCCGAGCCCCAGCGGGACGCCGGTGGATGGCTGGTGCTGGAGCAGTATGCAGCCCTTGGCGATGGGCGCTCGGTAGCGCTGGTAGGCCTGGACGGCTCCATCGACTGGTGGTGCGTGCCGCACATGGATTCGCCCCCTCTGTTCGATCGACTGCTCTCGCCCAGGACCGGCGGTTTCTTCGCCATCACCCCGACCCAGCCCTATCAGGCAAAGCGTCGCTATCGCCCCGGCAGCAACGTGGTGGAGACCGAGTACATCACTGCAACCGGCCGGGCGCGGTTGACCGAATCGCTGAACAGTGGGCCTGCCGGGCGCCTACCTTGGGCGGAACTGGCCCGTCGTATCGAGGGCATCGAAGGGTCGATCGCATTCGAAATCGCCATCGATTTCGGCACCCAGGCCGACACGGTGAGCCCGTACCTGACGCCCAACGACAACGGCTGCGTTTTTCACGCGGGCCATATTCTCGGGATGTTCCTGCATGACCAACAGCTCAGCGTGCGGCGCAAGGACGATATGGGCGTGCGCGCCACGCTCGACACCTCGCCCGGGCAACGTACTGTAGTGGCCTTGATCGCGGGACACGACGAGCCCTTGGTGGTGCCGCCACTCAGCTTGATCGATGACCGAATCGACGGCTCTGATCGCGAATGGCGGCAGTGGTCGCAAAGCCTCATCTATGAAGGCCCCTACCAGTCAGTGGTGGTACGCAACGCGCTGGCGCTCAAACTGCTGCTGTCATCGCCCAGCGGTTCGATCATGGCAGCTGCCACCACCTCCCTGCCAGAGCGCATCGGCGGCAGCAAGAACTATGACTACCGCTTCGCATGGGTGCGCGATGCCGGGTATACCATCGAAGCCTTCCTCGGCATTGGCGCTCAGCCTGAAGCCAAGGCGGCATTTACCTGGTTGCTGCGCAGGCTGGCCGAGCATGGCGCGCAGGTCTTCTACACCCTGGACGGGGCCATGGGCGAATGCACACGCGCCATCGACCTGCCGGGCTACAAGCAATCGCCGCCCGTAGTGGGTAACGATGCCCGCGACCAGTTACAGCACGGCGTATTCGGCGACATATTCGAAACTGCCCGTTGCTTCATCGACACCGGCAACATTCTGGACGGCAGCAGTGCGATGCTGCTGTCACGCCTGGCAGATCAATGCGCCGACCAGTGGCGCCAGCCGGATGCCGGTATCTGGGAGCTGCCAGAAACGCGGCACTACACCTTGTCGAAGATCAGCTGCTGGCAGGCCCTGAGCCGGGCCATCGAACTGGCCGACGGCGGGCATCTGCCCACTACCTGCCGGCAGCGCTGGGCGCGCGAGCGTGACCGTGTTTTCGAGTGGATCGAAAACCACTGCTGGCATGAGGCCCGCCAGGCGTATGTGTTCTACCCAGGCAGCGACAGGCTGGACGCAGGCATCGCCCTGGCGGTGCGCTTCGGCTATCCGGCGCCCGAGCGGCTGCAGAGCACCCTGGACGCTGTGCAGCACAGCCTGTCGGCCGGACCTTTCCACTATCGCTACAGCGGTGCGGTCGAGGAAGAAGGCTGCTTCCTGGCGTGCACGTTCTGGCTGGTGGAAGCCTGGGTGCTGCTCGGTCAGCACCAACGGGCGCAGCACGCCTATGAAGCTGCCCTACAAGGCCTTGACCATGGCGCAGGCATCTATTCAGAGATGATCGATCCTGATACCGCCGAGTACCTGGGCAACCTGCCGCAAGGCCTCACGCACCTGGCGGCGCTACGCGCAGCGTTGGCACTGGGTGGTCGCGCACCGTGTCGATAAGGGGACACGCCAGGCAGGTCATCTGTGCAGCGGAACTGATGGCCTGGCGCTTGACTCAACCCATGGCAACCGTGATTACAACAACCTGCAGAGGTGATCCATGAACGCCATCGAATTGCTGACCCAGGACCATCAGTTGGTCAAGAAACTGCTTGAAGAGCTGTCTTCGACAACAGAGCGCGCAGTGAAAAAGCGTGCCGACCTGCTGGAACGCATCAAGCAGGAAGTCACCATTCATACCGCCCTGGAAGAGGAAATCCTTTACCCAGCCATCAAAGAAGCTGGTGGTAAGGAAGAAGAAAAGATGTACTACGAGGCCAAGGAAGAGCACCGTACCGTCGATTCACTGGTGCTGCCTGACCTTGAAGGCACAGACACCGGCACGGTCGAGTTCGCAGGGCGGGTCAAGGTGATGAAAGAGTTGTTGGAGCACCACATCGAGGAAGAAGAAAGCGAGCTGTTCCCCACGGCACGCAAGCTGCTGGGTAAGCAGCAACTCGAGGAGATGGGCCAGGCGATGATGGCGCAGAAGAAATTGCTCAAGGGCAAGTCGGAACAGCGCGCCGCGTAATCAAGCCTGCGCGCCCTCAGGGGCGCGCAGCTCGCCCGTTATTCTGCCGGCGACTCGGCATCAACCATCGGCGGTACTGGGGCCAGGGCAAAAGCCCTGCGCTGCTCGGATCGACGCGCGAACGGCCGAGCGGGCAGTGGTTCGAGTCGTTGCGGTGTACCGGTTTCAAGCGCTCGCTTGATTGCCTCGACTACCCGTACATCACGCCACCCCTCTTCCCCATCGGGTTCGGGCGCAACGTTGTTGAGGATACAATCGGAGAAATAGGCCGTTTCCCCAGCAAATTGGTCCACCACAGGGTTGACGTGCACACGCGTCTCGCCATCGATGGTGGCCCTGTAGCTGATCGCAACCCCTTCCCCATAACCGAAGCACGGCGAAGCCTCGATCTCGCCCTTGGTGCCCAATAGCTGGAACCGCTCGGTAGACGGCAAGGTATAGCTGACGGTGAACTGCGCCAGCCGCTCGTCTTCGAAGCGCAGGCTCACGGTGACCGTATCCCAGGTATCCATGGTGCTGCCAGGCGATCGAACACCCATGGCCGAGACTTCGATGGGTTCGGCGTTGAACAACTGGCGCACCATGTTCAGGGGATAGGGGCCCATGTCCGGTACCGGCCCGGCCTCGAAACCATTCTGGGCACGGTGGTTATTAGGTTTGACACGCTGCGTGAAGATGGATGTGAACAACCTGGGATCGCCGAAATCGCCCTTATGCACGCGCTCGATCATGTCCAGCGTGCCCGGCTCGCAGTGCAGGCGGTAGGCAACCATCAGCTTGGCACCCGTGCGTTTCGAAACCTCGATCATGGCTTTGCAATCGGCTTCGCTGATGCCCATGGGCTTTTCGAGCAACACATGGATACCGGCTTCGAGGGCCGGCAATACGAACTCACGATGACGGAAATTGGGCGTTGCAATGTACAGTGCGTCCACCTCCCGCGCAGCGAGCATCTGAGCATACTGGTCGTAATGGTAGGTGCGCAGGGCATACCGCTCGCCCAACTGCCGGGCTTTTTCCTCATCTCCGGTGACCAGGACGGTAATTTCCGAGTTGTTGGTTTGCCCGATACCGGGCATGAACGCACCCTGGGAAATCGAACCGCCGGCCACTACACCATAACGGACCTTGCGTGCTGTGCTGGGCATGACACCCCTCCTCTAGAACATGATTCAAAGCAATACCTCTGAAGTGGGCAAGCCGAGGCCGGGTGAGGTTCAAAAAAACGTTGGCGTACGCGCTTTCATCGCAAGGCGTGTCTGGGAAAGAGGATCGATCTGAACCCGGCTTCGACTGGCCGGTCCCACGAACAAACCAGGACCGAGGACCGTTCGATGGAGGCTTGGATCGATTGGCTGGAATGGCCGGCCATGGTGTTGACGGTAGTGGCAGCATGGTGCATAGGCTCGCAGCGACCCGCCCGGCGCAAGGTCGGCTTCTGCTGCTTCATTGCAAGCAACCTGTTATGGGCAGCCTGGGGTTGGCAAGCCGAGGCTTGGGCGCTGATCATTCTGCAGTTCACGCTGTGCGTCATGAATCTGCGGGGATGGAAGAAGAATACGATGATGGAGCCGGGTTGACGTGGGGCTGCTCAGGGTCTGCTCAAGGCAACGCATTGCCAAGGGTGAGCGGTCTTGCCAGAGCGCCAGACCTGCCCCGAGAACTCAAGGTGCGAAGCTGCAATATCAGGGCGGCGCTCAAATCTTGGGGCCGCTTTGCGGCCCATCGCAGCAACAAGTCGCTGGCTTGAATTTCAGGAAAGCACAGCGCATGCAGCAAAACGACCCCATCGCTTAACGATTCAAGCGCTTCTCCACGTTTTCAGTCTGCTGCTCGATCGCCCGGGTCTGCTCCTCCAGCTCCTTGATGGAAGTCGGGGTGATAGCCTTGTCGATGGCCTCGGTGGCCGGATCAGGGCGTTCCAACACAGGATCAGGTGACTGCTCGCCTTTTTGCGCTTCCTCTGAAGAAATCGGACGCGGAACTTTGTCGCCGGTGTGGGTGTGAGTGTCTTTCATGAGCATCTCCTACGTGAACAGGGTGTCTTTATGAGCAGAGCGCAACGCTGGGGAAAAGTTTGATCCGCTTCGCTCAGCCCAGGTAACTGCGAACCGACAACCCATCGCCGACAGCGGCGCCACTGGCCGTGTTGTCAAAGATGCACCAAGTGATCGCCCCTTGGGCATGGGCGCGTTTCAATTGGACGGCAAGTTGCCGTAGGCATTGATCGGTATAAGCGCTCCGATACATCACCGGTACGCCGTGCAGCCGCCAATACGCTATGCCTGACCAGCCAGAGGGCTGGCCGTCTAGCTCGAATCTGGAGGGGCTTGCCCCCACCTGCCCTACCTGAAGGTCGATCAGCAGCTGTTGAGCTGAACGCCATGTCTCATGCCGAGGTTCGACGACTACTGGCTTGTCGAACCTGCACCGCAGTGCTTCGAAAAAGCGCCTGACTACAGCTTCGTCAAACCCTAGCGACGGTGGTAACTGGACGAGCAAGCAGCCCAACTTCTCTCCCAACTCCCCGCATTGGGCCAGAAAGCTGTCCAGCGCCGTTTCACACCTGTGCAGACGCATTTCATGGGTGATCGCCTTGGGCACCTTGACCGAGAAGCGAAAGTCCTCAGGCGTCGATGCGGCCCAGCGCGCATAGGTCTGCGGGCGATGGGGCCGGTAGAACGAACTGTTGATTTCCACAGCACTCAGGCGCGCGGCGTAGCGCTCCAGATGGCCGCCTGCTTCGGGAAAAGCCGGAGCATGCTCCTTGGGCAGGCTCCAGCCTGCACAGCCTAGGTAGATCATCTCAGTAGCCCCTTGACCTCACTCGATGGTGGAGTCGCTTGAGTGTTCAGGCGTTCCACTTGGCAGATTCGATGGAACACCCGGCAACGGGCTGGGCACTAACGCAGCACATCCCAAGAGGAATCCACCATGACCGCCCCCACTCAACCAGACCCCTATGTGGACAACGTACCGCACAATCCGGGTGATCCCATTGAAGCACCTGAGCAGGAACCCACCGAACCGGCTCCCGAATGGCCGGAAGGCCAGGTACCACCCGAAGAGCAATCTGACGGCTGACCCTTACACACTTGGCGGCGCACATTGCGTCACCTGAAACGCTGCAATCACCAGGAGGGATCCGATGAAGTTCGCGCAGTTCTGTCAGTGGCTATCCAACCAGGCCGGCCGCCCCAGCACGTTCTTGATGGCCATCGTGCTCATCATCATGTGGGCGGTTTCCGGCCCATGGTTCCACTACAACGATACCTGGCAACTGATCATCAACACCTCGACCACTATCATCACCTTCCTGATGGTGTTTCTGATCCAGAACACCCAGAACCGAGACAACGACATCATTCACGTCAAGCTCGACGAGCTGATCCGCGCCACTCAATCGGCGCAACGTTCGGTGCTGGACCTGGAGGCCATGGACAGCAAGGCCCTGCGCGAGCTGCGCAAGGAATACCGTGCACTGGCCGCACGTACCGGCACACCGCTTGAAGACGACGCGCCGCAGCCATGATGTGCCGCATCAGCGCATCGCTGGACCGGGCCCCACTTGTTGTCCACCGTGGACCAATCAATGGCCTACACGCGCACGGGCCCCTACCCGACCCGCACAGTTCATCTGTCCAGGATCGACGTGCACGGATCATCCGATAACCATTCGCAGGGCAATTGTTTTGCTCGACGCCTGACACCTCGAAACCTTTGCTAGAGGAGGCAAGCCTTCATGAGCGATCGCATCATCACACTGTTCACCGATACCACGTTCTTCGGTATCTCCATTCTCAACCTGTTACTCGCAGTCACTGTGGCCGTACTGACGTTCCTGGTCGCCAGGGCAGCCATCAGTTTCGTACAGCGGCGCGTCAAGCACTGGTCCTCGCATTCCGGGGCCTTGAGCCATGTGGTGGAGAAGGTCCTGTCAGGCACCAGTAACTCCCTGCTGTTTCTGGCTTCGCTGCTGGTGGGGTTGAGCATGCTCGACCTGCCGGAGCGTTGGTTGAGCCGGGTTGGCAGCCTCTGGTTCGTCGTCGCAGCGCTGCAGATCGGCCTGTGGGCCAACCGTGCCATCGGCCTGGGCCTGGATCGCTACTTCACCCGTCACAACCCGGACGGTTCCCAGCAGAGCAGTGCCCTGGCCACGTTGTCGGCCTGGGGTGCGCGGGTGCTGTTGTGGTCGATCGTGCTACTGGCCATGCTGTCGAACCTGGGCGTGAACATCACCGCCTTCGTCGCCAGCTTGGGTGTGGGCGGTATTGCGGTCGCTCTGGCTGTGCAGAACATTCTGGGTGACCTGTTCGCATCGCTGTCCATCGCCGTGGACAAACCGTTCGAGGTAGGTGACTTCATCGTCATTGGCCCCCTGGCCGGCACCGTCGAGCATGTTGGCCTGAAAACCACGCGCATCCGCAGCCTGGGCGGCGAGCAGATCGTCATGGCCAATGCCAGCATGATCAGCAGCACCATCCAGAACTACAAGCGCCTGCAAGAACGTCGCATCGTGTTCGAATTTGGTCTGTCCTACGATACGCCTACCGAGGCGGTGAAGAAGGCGCCCGGGATCGTCGAGGAAGCGATCAAGGCTCAAGCCCAAGCACGCTTCGACCGAGCGCACTTGCGTGGCTTCGGCAAGGAGGCGCTGGAGTTCGAATGCGTCTACATCGTGCAGGACCCAGGCTACAACCTGTACATGGACATCCAGCAGGCCATCAACTTCAAACTGCTTGAGCGGTTCTCGAAAATCGGCGCCAAGTTCGCCGTACCGGTGCGGGCCATCAAGGTCACGGCGTTGCCGCAGGAGGCGAACGTGCATGCGCAAGGGCGAGACAACATGGGTATGCGGGGGGCGTGAACGCGTGACATGTAACGCTTGAACGTAGCAGCGGACCCGACGGTCCGCTGCCCTGCCGGTTCATATAGGCTCATCACCATTGACCTTGCCCAATTCGGCACCGGTCATTGGCTGCAGGTCGGGATTGGACTGGGTTCTCAGCTTCATGGCCTCCACTGCGTCTGCACTGGCCCCATCGAGCTCCACCGACGCCATACCATTACCGCCATCGACGGCCGGTTGCGGCTGATCCACGTAGACCCAATCCTGGCCTTCGTTCCATGAGCCGCGCACCTCCCCGCCGTGGGACATGTTGAAGTAGGTGCGGTTGAACTCGGGATCACCCGGCATTTTGCCCTGCGGGAAGTTAGGTTGGATGGAATGCAGCGCTTTCTCGAAAGACATCTGATGGGCAATTTCTCGGCTCATCAGAAAACCGAGCGCATCCTTGATGCCGGGGTCATCGGTCACGTTGATCAGACGCTCATACACGATCTTGGCGCGGGCCTCGGCGGCAATGTTCGAGCGCAGATCTGCCGTCGGCTCTCCAATGGTGTCGATGTAGGCAGCGGTCCAGGGAATGCCACCAGAGTTCACCAGCGCAGCGCCACCCCCATACAAAAGGCTGGTGACATGCGAGTCGTTACCCGCGCCGGTGAGTGATCGATACAGTTCACCCTCGGCTTCCACCCCTTCGGCCAGACGGCCTTTGGCACCTTTGTTGAGCATCACCACGATCGATCCGATGATCTCAAGGTGGCTGAGTTCTTCGGTGGCGATATCGAACAACATGTCCTTGCGCCCTGGGTCATCCTCGGTCACGGCCTGGGTGAAATAGCGCATCGCGGCGGCAAGCTCACCCTGAGGCCCGCCAAACTGTTCGAGCAACAGGTTCGCAAGCCCAGGGTTGGGCTGGGAGACACGGACGGTGTACTGCAGACGTTTGTTGTGCATGAACATCGGTAAATCCTCATCATCGTGCCGGGGCAGCGGTCACTGCCTCGGCCGGTTCAACGTTGATCAACGATTCTCATCGCTCGAGCGGCCACCGCCGTGGCTGTTCTTGCCGCCTTCGCGGCCCGCCTCAGCGGCTTTCTGCGGATCATTGGCGAAGTTGCCTCCGGAGGCCTGCCCACCTTTACGGCCCGCTTCGGACGCTTTCTCACGGTCGTTGGCGAAATCACCGCCTGATGCCTGGCCTCCCTTGTGACCTGCCTGGGACGCTTTCTCTCGGTCATTGGCAAAGTTGCCTGGGTTGGTGTTGGAGCTGCCGCCTTGGTTTGCATGCTTGTCGTCATTGCTAGCCATGATGTTCATCTCTCATGTGTTCACACAGGTTGGTCTGTGTTCATGGGTGACCCGCAGCAAACGGCGGCTGGTCAAAGCAATTCACTCCAGCCTGACGAATTGCGCGAAGCACTGTTGGTCGAGCGTTTGGGACCCTTGAGCTTGTCGCAATGTTGAGGTGCACTCAGGACGAAGGCGGACAAATGACTGTCGTGCCAGTAGTTACGGGCTCAGCTAAGCCCGTTCGTCGATTACCGGGCACGGCCGGCAGTCCAACCTGACGAACACTACGAGGACACCTCATAAAAGGAGCTTCATCATGACAATGCTAAAACCTTCCTCCCTGCTGCTTGCGCTCTGCCTGGGCGCATCTGCGCCGGTGGTCATGGCAGCAACCAACATGAATGATCAACACACCCCCAGCATGCAATCGGGCGATCACGGCACCATGAATGGCAACAGCGGCGCCACCGGTTCTGGCACCCCGGGCGATGGCATGGGCACCGGAAGCGGCACCGGCAGCAACGGCACCGACGCCACGGGGGGCGATGGCACTGCTCCCGGCTCGGGTACCGGTACCGGTAATGGGGCGAACACGGGCGCCGGCGGCACCGGGAGCGGCTCGGGCATGGGCGGCACCGGGAGTGGCGACATGGGCGGTAGAGGCGACATGGGCGGCAGCGGCGGTACCGGTATGGGCAGCGGGACCGGGAGCGGCGGCTCAGGTAGCGGTGCCGGCGGCGCAGGCGGCTCGGGTGGTGGCAGCTGATCATCCGGTGCATGTGACTCGCGCTATGGCTAACCAAGCCTGACACGTGGAATACAAGGGCTGCTGTGCAGCCCTTCCTTCAAACGACAGCTACAACAGACTTGAGGCTGACGTGGCGACTGAATCCAGACACCACACACACGCCAGTAGTCACGACCAGCGCTTCTACGACACGGATATCCCCGCCCGCCTCGATCGACTGCCATGGACACGATTTCACACGTTGCTGGTGGTAGCGCTTGGCATCACCTGGCTACTGGACGGTCTGGAAGTCACCCTTGCCGGGTCGTTGGCCGGCGCCTTGAAGGACAGCCCTGCCCTGGCCATGAGCAACCGCGATGTCGGCCTGGCTGGTGCCATCTATATCGCCGGGGCAGTGCTCGGCGCGCTCTTTTTCGGCTGGCTGACCGACCGCCTGGGTCGGCGCAAGCTGTTTTTCATCACCCTGGCGCTCTACATCGGCGCCACCGCTGCCACGGCATTTTCCTGGAACCTGTGGAGCTTAATGGTCTTTCGCTTTCTCACAGGCGCGGGCATCGGTGGGGAATATACCGCTATCAACTCAACCATCCAGGAGTTCACTCCAGCGCGCTACCGTGGCTGGGTCGACCTGACCATCAACGGTACGTTCTGGCTAGGCGCTGCGCTGGGTGCAGTGGGTGCCATCGTGCTGCTGAACCCTTCGATGGCGCACGGTGATCTTGGATGGCGCCTATGCTTTGGCATTGGCGCTGCGTTGGGCCTGCTGATCATGCTCATGCGGCTGTGGGTGCCGGAAAGCCCGCGCTGGCTGATGATCCACAATCAACCCGAGGCGGCTGAACGCATTGTGGCCGACATCGAGCGCAGGTGCCGCGATCAAGGCTTGGCACTGCCTGCACTTGACAGCCCGCCCCTGCAATTGCGAGCCAGGCACCACACGCCTTTGGCCGAGGTATTTCACAGCCTGTTCGTCGTCCACAGGCGCCGGGCCATGGTAGGCCTGACGCTGCTCACGGCGCAGGCCTTTTTTTACAACGCCATCTTCTTCACCTACGCCCTGGTGCTGACCGACTTCTACGATGTGCCCTCCTCCAGCGTTGGCTGGTATGTCCTGCCGTTCGCGCTCGGCAACTTCTGTGGCCCTTTGTTGCTCGGGCGGCTGTTCGATGTGTTAGGGCGGCGCATCATGATCAGCACCACCTATGCCCTGTCGGGCGTATTGCTGACCCTGAGCGGCTATCTGTTCGAACAGGGGATGATCAATGCCGTCGAGCAAACGATCGCGTGGATGGTCATCTTCTTCTTTGCCTCGGCCGCGGCCAGCTCTGCTTACCTCACGGTGGCAGAAACCTTCCCGCTGGAGATCCGTGCCCTGGCCATTGCCGTGTTCTATGCATTCGGCACGGGGCTGGGTGGCATGGTGGGGCCGACGTTGTTCGGTGCCTTGATCGAATCGGGCGAGCGTACCCAAGTCTGGTATGGGTACCTGCTCGGCGCTGCGCTCATGCTGGCAGCAGCAGTCGTCCAGGCCGTTTACGGGGTAGCCGCAGAGCGCCGGTCACTGGAGCACGTCGCCCGCCCCCTATCTCAGGTGGAATCCGCCGATTAAAGGGCCCGCCGTCCGTCCGCCCATCGGCACTCGAGCGTGTGCTGGCCTTCAACCCTAATTCCCATCCAATGAGGAGCGACCACCATGGCACGCGGCGACAAGGACAAGTACACCCAAGAGCAAAAGCGCAAAGCCGAGCACATCGAGCAAAGCTATGAGGACAAGGGTTTGCCCAAGGACAAGGCCGAGGCGCGGGCCTGGGCCACGGTGAACAAGCAATCCGGCGGGGGCGACAAGAAAGGTGGCTCCGGTAGCAAGACGAGCAGCACCGACAAGAAAACTGCACGCAGCGACTCTGCCAAGCGAGCCGCCAAGTCCCGCGAGGGACACCCGCGCAACAGCTCAGCCTCGCTGGAATCCCAGACCAAGGAGAGCCTGCTCAAGGAGGCGCGCAACAAGGACATCAAGGGCCGCTCGACCATGACCAAGGCCGAGTTGATCGAAGCGCTGCGCAAGCACGGTTGATCTGCAAGGGCTGTTTATCCCGGTCAGCTGAACCGCTTCAAGTCCGTTGAAACTTTAGTCTTCCCTGCCAAGTCCAGAACTTATCCGAGACGCGGCAGGAGAAGACGATGAGCGGCACTGTAGGCGATTTTCTGGTCGAACGGCTGTACCAATGGGGCGTACGCCGCATCTTTGGTTATCCAGGCGACGGAATCAACGGTGTGTTCGGCGCCCTGAACCGCGCGGGCGGCAAGATCCAATTCATCCAGGCCCGGCACGAAGAGATGGCCGCCTTCATGGCCAGTGCCCACGCCAAGTTCACCGGCGAGTTGGGCGTGTGCATCGCCACGTCCGGGCCGGGTGCCTCGCACCTGCTCACCGGCCTGTACGACGCGCGCATGGACCATCAGCCGGTCCTGGCCATCGTGGGCCAGCAAGCGCGTGCCGCCTTGGGCGGTCATTATCAGCAGGAGCTGGACTTGGTCTCGATGTTCAAGGACGTCGCCGGTGCGTTTGTGCAGCAGGCATCCACGCCGCAACAGGTACGTCATCTGGTGGACCGCGCCGTACGCACAGCCGTTGGAGAGCGACGCGTGACGGCCGTGATCCTGCCCAACGACCTGCAGGACCTGCCCTACGAAGACCCGACCCGTGCCCATGGCACCGTGCATTCGGGCGTTGGTTACAGCAAACCTAAGGTAGTCCCCTTCGATGCCGACTTACAGCGCGCCGCTGATGTGCTCAATGCAGGACGCAAGGTCGCCATCCTGGTCGGGGCCGGCGCGCTGGGGGCCAGCAAAGAGGTAGCCGCCGTGGCTGAGCAACTGGGTGCCGGCGTTGCCAAGGCCCTGCTTGGCAAAGGCGTTCTGCCCGATGAACTGCCGTGGGTAACGGGCGCCATCGGCCTGCTGGGGACCGAGCCGAGTTATAAACTGATGGCCGAATGCGACACGTTGCTGATGATTGGTTCTGGCTTCCCGTATTCCGAATTTCTGCCCAAGGAAGGTCAGGCGCGCGGCGTTCAAATCGACCTGCAGCCAGACATGCTCAGCCTGCGCTATCCCATGGAGGTGAACCTGGTCGGTGACGCCGCGCAGACGTTGCAGGCATTACTTCCATTGCTGCACACGCGTCCAGACCACAGCTGGCGCAAGAAAATCGAGAAATGGCGCGCAAGCTGGGACAAGACATTGAGCAAACGTGCGCTGGTCAAGGCCGACCCGATCAACCCGCAGCGAGTGGTGCACGAGCTATCCCCGCGCCTGCCAGATCTGGCGATCATATCCAGTGATTCGGGTTCGTGCGCCAACTGGTACGCCCGCGACCTGATGATCCGTGAGGGGATGCAGTGCTCCTTGTCGGGCGGCCTGGCCTGCATGGGCGCGGCCGTACCTTACGCCATTGCTGCCAAGTTCGCCCACCCGACCCGGCCAGTGATCGCCCTGGTGGGCGACGGCGCCATGCAGATGAACAACCTCGCCGAACTGATCACCGTGGCCAAATACTGGCAGCAGTGGGAAAGCCCCACGTGGATCTGCGCGGTGTTCAACAACGAAGACCTCAATCAGGTGACCTGGGAGCAGCGCGTGATGGAGGGCGATCCGAAGTTCGAAGCCTCTCAATCGATACCCGACGTGCCTTATCACTTGTTCGCCATCTCGATTGGTCTTGAGGGCATCTACGTCGAGCGCGAGGAAGATGTCGCCCCCGCCTGGGAGCGCGCACTGGCAGCTGATCGCCCGGTGCTGATCGAGTTCAAGACTGACCCCAACGTAGCGCCACTGCCGCCGCACCTGAAACTCGAGCAGGCCAGGAAGTTCGCAACCACCTTGCTCAAGGGTGACCCGGATGAGGCCGGCGTGATCGTGCAGACCGCCAAGCAGGTGCTGAGCGCGGTACTGCCTGCCAAGAAATGACAAGGGCCTGGCGCTTGGGATGAACGTTCCGGGCGCTTGACCAGTCGCACTCCATAGACACAGCCCACTGTGCGCAATCGAACCGTGAGGACCTACCATGACTGCACTCCCTGAACAGGGCACTGCACAGCAGACCCTGAACTTCACCCTCAATGGCCAACCCCAGGCCCTGACGGTACAACCCTGGACCACCCTGCTCGACTTGCTGCGTGAGCAGCTGGACCTGGTGGGCACCAAGAAAGGTTGCGACCATGGCCAATGCGGGGCCTGTACCGTGCTGCGCGATGGCCGCCGGGTGAACGCTTGCCTGACCCTGGCGGTGATGTGCGAAGGTGCCGACCTCGTCACCATCGAAGGCTTGGCCGAGGGTGACCAACTGCACCCCATGCAGCAGGCATTCATCAGCCAGGATGCCTTCCAGTGCGGTTACTGCACACCTGGCCAGATCTGCTCGGCCGTGGGCCTGGCCAATGAAGGACACGCCCATACCCGTGCCGACATCCGCGAGCAGATGAGCGGCAACCTGTGCCGCTGCGGCGCCTACAGCAACATCGTAGCCGCCGTCGAGCAGGCCCTGCCGCTGATCAAGAGGGCGCGCACATGACCCCTTTCAGCTACCACAAGCCGGCCTCGGTGGAAGAGGCGCTGCGCCTGACCGATGGGTCCTCGCGCTTCATTGCAGGCGGGACCAACCTGGTCGACTTGATGAAGGAAAATGTCGAGCGGCCCGAGCGACTGATTGACATCACAGGGCTGGAACTCAACCGCATTGAACCCAGCGACGCGGGCGGTGTGGTGATCGGCGCATTGGTCAGCAACGCGGACCTGGCGTGGGACCCGCTCATCCGCCAGCGCTACCCATTGCTGTCGCAAGCGATCCTGGCCGGTGCATCGCCGCAGCTGCGCAACATGGCAAGCACCGGCGGCAACCTGTTGCAACGTACGCGCTGCTACTACTTCTATGACACCGGTACGCCTTGCAACAAACGTGAACCCGGCAGCGGTTGCCCAGCACGCAGCGGCTTGAATCGCATTCATGCGATTCTCGGCGCCAGCGAGGCGTGCGTGGCGACTCATCCTTCGGACATGTGCGTGGCACTGGCTGCCCTGAAGGCCGTGGTGCATGTGCAAGGGCCTGCTGCCAAACGCCAGATTCCGTTCGCCGAGTTCCATCGTCTGCCCGGCGATACGCCGCAGCAGGACAACCACCTGGCGCCTGATGAACTGATTACCGCCATCGAGCTGCCCGACCAAGGCTTTGCCGAACATTTCCGCTATGTGAAGGTGCGTGATCGAGCCTCCTACGCCTTCGCGCTGGTCTCGGTTGCCGCTGCCCTGCGCATCGAAAAGGGGGTAATTCAAGAGGCCCGCATCGCCCTGGGTGGTGTGGCCCACAAGCCATGGCGCAACGAAGCTGTGGAAGCCACGCTGCACGGCCAGGCGCCCAGCACCGAGCTGTTCACCCAAGCGGCCACTGCCCTGCTGCAAGAGGCACAGCCCCTGAGCCAGAACGGCTTCAAGGTGCAGCTGGCTCAACAAGCCATCATTCGGGCATTGAATGAGGCCGCCGCCGGCGGCAGCCTCGAGGGGGACGCACAATGAGCAAAGTAGTAGGAACCCCAGCGGACCGCGTCGACGGCGCGGCCAAGGTCACTGGGCAGGCGCGCTATGCCGCCGATTACCCGGAAGAAGGCCTGCTGCACGGCAGCGTCGTTTCCAGCACCATCGCCCGTGGCCGGGTGGTCAAGGTCAACAGCGAGAAAGCGCTGCAGGTACCAGGCGTGGTGGCGGTGCTGGACCACATCAACCGTCCGCGTATTTCCAGCTACGACGATGACTACAGCGACGATGATGCAGCCGAGGGCTCGCCCTTCAGACCGTTGTTCAACGACCGCGTGTTCTACAGCGGCCAGCCCGTTGCACTGGTCGTAGCACAGACGCTGGAAATCGCCCGTCATGCAGGTTCGCTGGTCGAGATCCACTACAGCCAGGAAAGCCATGAGTCCGACCTTGAGAAGGTGCTGGGTCAAGCGCACGATGCGCCGGCTGAAACACCTGAGCCCCGTGGAGATTTCCCAGGCCAGTACGCCAGTGCCCCTACCCGCGTGGACGCCACCTACTGGACGGCCAACGAGCACCACAACCCGATGGAGCCCCACGCCTCCACCGTGTGCTACCAACTCGATGGTAGCCTGGTCATTCATGACAAAACCCAAGGTACGCAAAATTGCCAGGAATACGTGCACAACGTCTTTGGCCTGCCCAAGGATAAAGTGCGCGTCAAGGCAGCCTTCGTCGGTGGCGCCTTCGGTTCGGGCCTGCGTCCGCAGTATCAGCTGCCCCTGGCGGTCATGGCTGCCCTGCACCTGATGCGCTCGGTTCGCGTGACCTTGACCCGTCAGCAGATGTTTACCTTTGGCTACCGCCCACGCACACAGCAGCGCCTGCGCCTGGCGGCCGATGCGCAAGGCCGCCTGTCTGCCATTGGTCACGATGCCATTGGCCAGACGTCACGTTTTGAAGACTTTGCCGAACACGTCGTCGAGTGGAGCGGCATGCTGTACCAGTGCGACAACGTTGCGTTGAGTTACCGCCTGGCGCCATTGGACGTCTACACCCCGTTGGACATGCGCGCGCCGGGTGCAGGTTCGGGCGTGCTGGCGCTGGAATGTGCCATGGACGAGTTGGCCTGCGCAGCCGGGCTGGACCCGGTCGAGTTGCGGCGACGTAACTTTGCCAGCCACAACGGCAACGAGGGCAAGCCTTACTCGAGCAAGGAACTGCTGGCCTGTTACGCGCAAGGGGCCGAGCGTTTCGGTTGGCACAAGCGTCAGGCTACGCCCGGCTCGATGCGTGACGGCAACCAGCGCATAGGCTGGGGCATGGCCGGTGGTGTATGGGAAGCCATGCAAATGCAAGCCAGCGCCAAGGCGCGCCTGGGCTGCGACGGGCACCTGACCGTCAGCAGTGCCACCACCGACATTGGCACTGGCACCTATACCGTCATGACGCAGATCGCTGCCGACGCCGCGGGCCTCGACATGGCCGATGTGACGTTCCTGCTGGGCGATTCCTCCTTGCCCAAGGCGCCTTTGCAAGGCGGGTCATTCACCGTGTCTTCCGTCGGCTCTGCCGTACGCAAAGCTTGCCTGGAGCTGCGCAAGCAGGTTGTCGAGCAGGCCAGGCAACAGCTCCCGAGCCTGGCCAGCCTGGACGATTCCGCGTTCGTGATTGCAGGTGGCCAGGTGAGCGCCGGTGAGCATTGCTTCGCCCTTGCCGACCTGCTGCCCAGTGCCCAGCAAGCCTGCTTCGAGGTGCAGGTCGAGGCAGGCCCTGACGACAAGCGCAAGCCCTACTCCACCGCCACCCATTCGGCGGTGTTCGTCGAGGTATCGGTGGACGAAGACCTGGGCACCGTACGCGTCAACCGCGTAGTCAGTGCGGTGGCGGCAGGCAGGGTCGTCAACCCCAAGACAGCGCGTAGCCAGATCCTGGGAGGTGTGGTGTGGGGCATCGGCATGGCGCTACACGAAGAAACCCAGACCGACCATGCACTGGGCCGCATCCTCAACCACAATCTGGCCGAGTACCACATACCGGTGAACGCCGACATTGGCGATATCGAGGTGATCTTCGTCGAAGAGCATGATGATGTCGTCAACGAACTGGGTTCCAAAGGGGTAGGCGAGATTGGCGTGGTGGGGGTAGCCGCGGCCGTGGCCAATGCCATTTACCATGCCACGGGCAAGCGGGTACGCGAGTTCCCGATCACCTTGGACAAACTGCTGTAAACGGGCCCAGCCCTCTGGAGTATTTGCATGCCACGCCTGGGTTTCGCCTGCATGTACCGGCACCCCCACCGCAGCTTGTCGGTCAAGGAGCTGGAGACCATCGAGCGGACGTTCAACCCGCGCAGCACGACGCTGCGCTGGGTCTCGGGCGCCTCCCGCGAGGCGGCCCGGAACAAGTTGCTGGAACTGGTTGAACACAATCTCCAGGCCCAGCTGCGCTTGCTCGACTACGTGGCCCAGCTGCCCCAGGCGCTGCGCATGCTGCGCCTGAGCAGCGACCTGCTACCGCTGTACAGCCACCCTAGCGTGGCCCACGTGTACCGCGAGGCGGATTTCCAAGCGCTGATGACCGAACGTTTCGCCGCCATCGGCGCTTTCGCACGCGCCCGGGAGATACGCCTGTCGTTTCACCCTGGGCAGTATTGCGTGCTGGGCTCAGACCGCCCCGATGTGGTGGACAACAGCTTGGCCGAGTTCGAATACCATGCCGACATGATCCGCATGATGGGCTACGGACAGGTCTTCCAGGACTTCAAATGCAATGTGCACATTGCCGGCCGGCTGGGCGGTGCGGGTATTCGCACCGTATGGCCGCGCCTGTCCGATGTGGCCCGCAACGTGATCACCTTCGAGAACGACGAGAAGACCTATGGGCTCGACGACTGTCTGGCGCTGGCGGACCTGGCGCCGGTGGTGCTGGATATCCACCACTGCTGGATCCATGAGGGTGACTACATCGACCCGAACGATGGGCGAGTGGAGCGGGTGATCGAGAGCTGGCGAGGGGTACGCCCGACCATGCACTATTCTCAGCCCCCGGAACATCTGCAGGCGCTGGGTTTCGACCCTGATCGCAAGCTGGTGATCGATGAGTTGCTGGAACAGGTGAACAAACGCGACCTGTATGCCCACAGCGCTCGCATGTGGAACCGCTGGACGAACCGCTACGCGCTGCAGTTTCTGGACAGGTTCGACATCATGTTCGAATGCAAGGACAAGAACCTGGCCACGCTGGAGTTCTTCGACGACTACCTGGCTTGATCGGCCCGGGCGTGCCCTCAGCCGCTTCTGGTCAGGTCATCGGCCACTTCGCAGCCGTTACGACAGCTGCACTCGTATTCAGCTTGCGCGCGAGTCGGCAGGTTTAGACTCAGCCTGACCTTGTCCTGAGTGTCGTACAGGTCGTAGCCCTCCCCCAACGAAGATGGAAAGCCGAGTCGCCGTGGCAGCCATTCTTTGGTTTGCGGTACAGCTGGAACCACAACGAAGCGCATCTGCATGATCATCCCTCATCGGCCGTTCCTTAGTATTAGTCATGCTAAGAGAAAGCATCAAGTAGGCTCATGCGTGTTTACGTCGATCATGAAGTCGAATACGTAGATGACGTGATTACGTCCCCAAGCTAGCAATCTCCTCGTCGGAGCGGCCCTTGTGCCGCGACGGGCCGCGAAGCGGCCCCGGCAACGTCAGCGGCAAAGCTGAAATCCTGGGGCCGCTTCGCGCCCCGTCGCGGCACAAGGGCCGCTCCCACTCGAAACCTCATAGCCCAGAGATAGGGACAGCACCCATCCTGACTAACTGGCTCAAGCTGACTTGCGGCTACGCCGACTCCCCAGCTCGATCCAGGTCGGAGCATGGTCACTGGCCTTGGGTTCATTGCGCACCCAGGCATCGACGCCCGCACGCTTGAGGTATGGCGCCAAATCCCGGTTGAGCAGCAAGTGGTCTATGCGCAGGCCCGCATTACGTGCCCAGTGGTTGCGGAAGTAGTCCCAGAACGTAAATACCTGTTGTTGCGGATGCAGGTGCCGGATGGCGTCGATCCAGCCGTTGGCCAGCAAGCGCTCGAAGCAATCGCGCGATTCGGGTTGCAGCAGAGCATCCTTGCGCCAGGACTTGGGGTCGTAGATATCAAGGTCCGTGGGCACGACATTGAAGTCCCCAGCCAGGACGGTGGGGTGACCACTGCCCTGCAACTGCCGGGCATGCTCGATCAGGCACTCGAACCAACGCAGCTTGTAGTCGAACTTCGGCCCTGGTTGCGGGTTGCCATTGGGCAGGTACAAACACCCGACCAACACACCCTGTACCGCTGCCTCCAAGTAGCGGCTCTGGGTGTCGTCCTCCATGCCCGGCAAGCCTCGCCGTACCTCGAGCGGCTCGCTGTCGCGCGCCAGGATCGCCACCCCGTTCCAGGCAGGCTGACCCAGGTGCAGGCAACCGTAGCCAGCGGCCTCCAGGGCCCCACCCGGGAACTGTTGGTCGGGTGCCTTGAGCTCCTGAAGGCAGACCACATCGGGCTTTTCACGTTCGAGCCAGGCCAGCAGTGCTGGCAGTCGGCTGCGAATGCCGTTGATGTTGAACGTGGCGATCCTCAGCGCTTTCATGTGTCAGGGTCGATCACATGGGCGTGCACGGCATCTTCGAGGGCATGCACATGCGCCTGGTCGGCCAAGGCCTTGAGCGCCAGCCAATCGTCCCAATCGATGATGCCATCGTCACGCAACGCTTCGGCGGTACGCACCAGTTCGTGGTGGTAGGCATCGGGCGACTCACGGCGGTAGCTGATGTCGTCGTACTGAGCGTACCAGGCCGCAAGTTCAGGGATACTGCGTTCGATACTCATCACACTGCTCCTGAGAAACCCTTTGGGGTTGTGAGCCTGGCTTGAGCGCATCGTTCAACTCAGACGCTTCGGGTCAGGCCCCCGTCGACCCGGATATTCTGCCCGGTGATGTAGGCGGCGCCATCACTGGCCAGAAACGCGACCGTGGCGGCGATTTCGTCGCTACTGCCATAGCGCTTGAGCGGCACGCTGTCGCGACGCTGCTCGGTGGCCGGCAAGCTGTCGATCCAACCCGGCAGCACGTTGTTCATGCGCACATTGTCACGTGCGTAAGTGTCCGCGAAGAGTTTGCTGAACGCAGCCAGTCCGGCACGCATCACGGCGGATGTGGGAAACAAATCGCTGGGTTCGAAGGCCCAGGCACTGGAGATATTCACGATGACCCCGCCGCCCTGGCGCTGCATCACTGGCGTGACCAGGCGTGTGGGCCGGATGACGTTGAGCAGGTAGGTGTCCATGCCGGCATGCCAGTCGGCGTCGCTCAGCTCCAGCACCGGCCCCCGAGGTCCGTGGCCCGCGCTGTTGACCAGCACGTCGATGCGGCCCCACCGCTGCATGACCTCATCGACCAAGCGCTCAAGGTCCTCCGTGCACTGATTGCTACCCGTCACGCCCAGCCCGCCCAGCGTCCTGGCCAAGGCCTCGCCCTTGCCAGAGGAGGAAAGAATCGCGACCTTGTAGCCATCGGCGGCCAGACGCCTGGCTGCCGCCGCGCCCATGCCGCTGCCGCCTGCGGTGATGATTGCAACCTTTTCGATTGTCATGCTGCCTCCTGTGATGGGTCATCGAGTAGGTACAGGGCTCAGGCTACCAAATGGCAGAAAAGCGAGGGAGACAGCTGCCAATGCGTTAGCCAGTAGTTTTGCTATCACCGGCATCAGACCTGAGCCAGTCGATGACCCACTGCAGTAGCTGCGTCTCTCGCCCTTTGCGGGGCCATACCAGGTAGAACGCCTTGTCTGGGCGCAGGTGCGATTCGGCGACCTGGACCAGGCGCCCGGCGTCGATGTCCTGCGCAACGAAGGCGCGTTCCGCCAGCGCAATGCCCTGCCCGCCAATGGCCGCGTCGATGGCAAGCGACGTCTGGTTGAACTGGACAGACCTTGCACAGACGGCGGGGTGACCGGGATAGACCTGCGCACGGTAAGACGGCCACCAATCATGGGCATCACTCAGGGCCACATAGCGCTCCAGGCTTGCGAAGTCTTCAGGCGGGCCAAGCGCCGCTACCAGGGTGGGGCTCGCCACCGCGATGATGTCCGAGGCCATCAACAGTGTCTGCTCAAGCCCTGGCCCAAAAGGCGGGCGCCCGTAGCGCACGGCAAGGTCGACGCCGTCGGTATGAAAATGCGACAGCCGATCGGTGGCCAGTATTCGCACATCCAATGTCGGGTGGCGCTCGGCCAGTCCGCCGAGCCTGGGTATCAGCCACTTGGCTGCGAAGGTAGGAGTCACGCTGACAGTGATATGGGAAGGCGCAGGTCGCAGCCGGCGCGTCGCCTCATTGAGCATGCCCATCGCAGTGCGCACGGTTTCGCTATACCCCCGGCCAGCGTCGGTCAATGCCAGGCCTCGGGGCAGGCGTTCGAACAAGCGTACCTCCAAGGCGCGCTCCAACCCCCGAATCTGCTGAGCCACGGCAGCCTGGGTAACCCCCAGCTCTGCAGCAGCCAGGCGAAAATTGAGGTGCCGTGCCACGACCTCGAATACCCGCAGGGCGCCAAGGGACGGCAAGTCGGAAAAAAGGGCAGGCATAGGACGTTGTTCGATCCAGGCTGGGCAGATTGGCACGAGGCTAGCCCCATCCATGCAGGAAGTCGATGAGCGTTCAGGCCAAAGTGTCCGTTCGGCCGAGCAGGACTGACCGGCAACTCCCTCGCTGCACGCTCAGGCGGGCATGGATACATTCCTTTGCAATTGCCAGAAACAAGCGCTGGTACTATGACCTCACCGCTTGCCCACACGGACCGTCAGCATGCAGATACGCACACTTTCCCGCCATGAATTCAATGAGGCCAGCGCCTAGGGCATGAATTGGCATGCGGACACGCTCGTGCCTCTTCTGCCTGCACAGGGCATGGCGACAGAGGCTGATTGACTGGCCGATGCAACAGGCCTTGAGCACGTGGTGCCTCACGCAGGCCAATGACGCTGAGATTTTTGATCAGATGGACACTCGTTGTGTCTATGTAAAGGCGGGCACTGCTGGTGCAGTACCAGGACTGCCACGCCATTCGTTTTTCCCGGAGACACTGCATGCTTCATATCTTTGAGCGTAGGCTCGACCCATTCCCTCCCGATGAGGTACCGCCGCCTCCCGTTGGCCTCGTGCCGTTTCTGTGGGCGTGCACCCGTGGGGCGCGCGGCTACATTCTGGCGCTGGCCCTGCTCAGTGCCGGCGTGTCCCTGTACGAAGCCTGGTTGTTCAGCTTCCTTGGCCAGGTGGTGGACCTGCTGTCGGCCTGGCAGGCCGGCGACACCGCTGCCGCCCAGGAAAGTCACGTATTGTGGGGAATTGGCATCGTCCTGGTGATCAGCATAGGCTTGGTGGCGCTACGCACCATGGTCCAGCACCAGATACTGGCCATCAACCTGCCGCTGCGCCTGCGCTGGGATTTTCACCGGCTGATGCTGCGCCAGAGCCTGTCGTTCTTCTCCGATGAGTTTTCCGGGCGGGTCACCACCAAGGTGATGCAGACTGCATTGGCCGTGCGCGAGGTACTGTTCACGGTCATTGAGATCCTGCCTGGCATTGGCGTTTATTTCATCGCCATCATCGCCCTGGCCGGCGGCTTTGCCTTGAAACTGATGCTGCCGTTCATTGCCTGGCTGGTGCTGTTCGGGCTGGCAATGGTCTATTTCGTTCCACGCCTGGGCGCAGTGGGTGAAGAGCAGGCCCATGCGCGCTCGTCGATGACTGGGCGTATTTCCGACGCCTATACCAACATCACCACGGTCAAGTTGTTCTCGCACTCCAAGCGCGAAGCCCATTTTGCCCGGGCGGCCATGGAGGACTTCAAGCAGACCGGTTTCCGGCAGATGCGTCTGGTGAGCCAGTTCGAGATCGTCAACCAGGCGTTGGTGGTAGGGCTGATTCTCGGTGCAGGCGGTTATGCGCTGTGGCTATGGCACCAGGGCCAGGTGGGCACCGGCGCTGTGGCGGCCATCACCGCCATGGCCCTGCGCATCAATGGCATGTCGCACTGGATCATGTGGCAGATGACCTCATTGTTCGAAAACATCGGCACACTCCAGGACGGCATGGCCACCCTGACGCGCGGCCCGAAAGTGCAGGACGCCCCGGACGCCACTGCGCTGGTGACCCGTGGTGGCGCGGTGACATTCGACAAGGTCAGTTTCAACTACAACGGTGAACGCCAGGTACTGACCGACCTCAGCCTGGACATCAAACCGGGTGAAAAAGTGGGCCTGGTCGGCCGCTCCGGTGCTGGCAAGTCGACGTTGATCAACCTGCTGCTGCGCTTTTACGACGTGGACAGTGGCCAGATCCGCATCGATGGTCAGGATATTGCGAAGGTCACTCAGGACAGCCTGCGCAGCGCCATTGGCATGGTGACCCAGGATACGTCCCTGCTGCATCGCACCATTGGCGAGAACATCGCCTATGGTCGGCCAGATGCCACCGAGGCGCAAATCCAGGCGGCCTCCCGTGATGCGCAAGCTCACGGGTTCATCAGCCAGCTCAGCGACCAACAGGGCCGCACCGGCTACGACACCATGGTCGGCGAGCGCGGCATCAAGCTGTCCGGTGGGCAACGTCAGCGCATCGCCATCGCCCGGGTGATGCTCAAGAACGCCCCCATCCTGCTGCTCGACGAGGCGACCAGTGCACTGGATTCCGAGGTGGAGGTCGCCATCCAGGAAAGCCTGGACGAGATGATGGAAGGCAAGACCGTGATTGCGATCGCCCATCGCCTGTCCACGATCGCCGCCATGGACCGTCTGATCGTGATGGATGAAGGGCGCATCATCGAGCAGGGTACGCATGCCCAGTTGCTGGAGAAGAACGGCACCTATGCGCGCCTGTGGCAGCATCAGAGCGGTGGCTTCCTTGGCGAAGACCAGGGTATGGCGCACGCGCTCAACTGAATGGGCGCGCGCTGATCCGTTGCCTGGACAAATAATGTTAGAGCGTTGACCCAGCGCCTCTGTGTGGTTGACTCAGGGGCGATGGGTTTGCAGTTACAAAGGCGCTGTTTGCACTCGTCGCTCACATCACTGGCATGAACGACTTGGTCCAAACTCTTCTAGACGGTATCCTCCGGTAGCTTAAAGCCACCAGTTAGGCGTTCATTGTAAGCCCTCAAGGAAGAGCCTTTGCCCAGTCGATCATCTCGTCACACCATCGCCCGCCAATGGGAACTCCTCAAGCTACTGCCGGGCCGCCATCCCGGCATGAGTTGCACGCAATTACAGGCAGCGCTGTCCAGCGCAGGTCATGCCACGACTAAGCGAACGGTCGAGCGTGACCTGGTCGAACTGGCAGGGCTGTTCCCGTTGCAGCGCAACAGCGCGTGCATGCCCTATAGCTGGCACTGGCAGCCCGGAAGCAAGTTGCGCGACTGGGCAACGACCACGCCAGGTGAGGCCCCTGTCCACGTGGAATTGCACGCCTGGGTCGACGAGTCGCTCTATCATCATCTGGAGACGCATCCGCTGGGTACGGGCATGCGCCTCACAGTCCTGCCCAACGGCGGTGCCATCTTGGTGACGACGGTAGCGGATGATCGAGCGCTGATGTGCTGGCTGCTGTCCCAGGCCGGGGCGATCCGCGTTCAGGGACCGCAATCGGTGCGCCTGGCCTTGCTGGAACACCTGCGTCAGAGCCTGGCACTGCACGACACTGGCGCTTGAGTAACGCCTAGGACGGCCGCCGGCGGGACAGGCAGGCGTAACCCAGCGCCAGCACGCTCACCCCCAGAACAGCCAACAGCCCCATCAGCTCTGTGCTGTAGCGGGCAACCCAGGCCGGGAAGCCGGTGACCGACTGATACACCTGAATGTCCGCCGTGCCTTCGGCGTAGCTGATACCGACCCCACTCTGGCGTATCTGCGAATAATCAGCATCGAAATACACCCAGACCTTGCTGGCGCCACCGGCCTCTATCGTCGGGATCTCAAGCTGAGCAGTGGCAGCTTCAAGCAAGGTGTCATTGCCGGCCGAATCGCGGATTTGCACCAGGCCTTTGGACGGCAAGCGAATCCTCACCTGGTCCACGGGTGCATTGCCGGTGTTCTGCAACTCGATGAGCAAGCCAGTCCGGTGGTCGACCAGGCCGGCCTCGAAAGGTTTTGCAAACAGCTGGGCATAAGGCGCCTGGGCTATCTCCACCAGCCGGTCGACCTGATCACGGCTCAGTTGCCCTTGGCCGATCGTGTTTATGCGTGCACTCAACTGCTCGTACTTGAGCTGCTCGCTGGCTTTGCTGATGCGCTCGCTGAACTGCCCTGGATAGGTCAGGTAGGCATAGGTCAGCGACGCTTCCAGGCGCGGGCTGCCCACCACTGCCTTGTAGACGAACAACAGGGCCGCCAGCCCGATCAGAACGGCTACGAGGAGTTTCCCCACCTTGTCCCAGCTCAATGCACTCTTCCTTTTGTCGAGTTACAGGCGATACGCGCCGCCAAGGGTGCCAAGTTCGCAGCCCCCAGGCAAGCGCCTGACCGCTATCGTTCGACATCGTCCTCACGAACATTGCGCAACGCCTGCAATTGCCCGTCGATAAGGGCCTTGGCCATGGCGGCCAGATAACAGGTGGCAAGCATCGCGTTCTTGCGGTCTGCGGGCTTGTCGATGGCCTTGCGGGTAAGCTCGGTGATGCAACCCATGATGGTGGATGCTTCCATCAAGGCAGTACGCAAGGGCAACGCTGGCTTCATCTGGACCAGGTCGGAACCGGCGCTTGCGAAACGTCGGGCTGCGTTGACCACGGTGGGGCCTTGGGTTGGTAGGGTGGGTTTGTTGTCCATGCTGTTTGCTCCCTGTCTGGAGACCCGAGACTAGGCAGGTGCTTCCGTGAGCACAACGACCAGCAAGTGCATGCGCGCATTTTCAGAAAGGGCCTACATGATCGCTGCCTCTTGACCGTTTGCCCTCGGTCACCGAGGATCGAAACTCCGCCTACAAGGATGTCAACATGCTGCGCATACTGGGCAAAGCCTCATCGATCAACGTTCGCAAGGTGCTGTGGGCGTGCGCGGAGTTTCAGGTCCCGTTCGTGCGTGAGGACTGGGGATCGGGCTTTCAGGCAACCGACAGCGAAGCGTTTCTTGCGCTCAACCCAAACGCCCTGATCCCCGTCATCCAGGACGGCGACTTCACCTTGTGGGAGTCCAACAGCATCATTCGCTACTTGGCCAACTGCTATGGCGCAGCAGCGTTCTACCCAGTGGAGGCCCGCACCCGGGCCAGGATCGACCAGTGGATCGACTGGCAGGCTTCGGACCTGAACGCCTCCTGGCGCTATGCGTTCCTGTCGCTGGTTCGGCATTCACCTGCCCATCAGGACCCGCATGCCCTGGCTAACGGCTGCGCCGAGTGGGGGCGCAACATGCTCATTCTCGAGCGCCAACTGGCCCGCACTGACGCCTACGTGGCAGGGCGCGACTTCACACTGGCCGACATTCCCATTGGCCTGTCGGTCAACCGCTGGTTCGAAACACCGCTCGAACACCCTCACCTGCCTGCCTTACGCGATTATTACGAGCGCCTGAGCGAGCGCCCGGCCTATCATGAACATGGGCGTAACGGCACGCCCTGACCGCTAGCAGAGGCCTTGGCGCAGGCCCATGCCTCAGACCGCGACCTGGGTAACCTGGTGGCGACCCCGCCAGGCGAACGTCAGCACCATTATCAAGCCCAGCGCCGCAGTGCCAGCGCCGGCCAACGCGATGGCCGAGTAACCGAGGCCGCCGTTGATCACGGCGCCCCCTAAGGCAGCGCCAATGGCGTTGCCCAGGTTGAAAGCTCCGATGTTCACAGCCGATGCCAGGTTCGGTGCGTCCTTGGCGGCCTCCATCACGCGCATCTGCAGGGGCGGCACGAGGGCGAAGCTGGCTGCGCCCCAAACCAGGATTGCGCCAGCGGTCAGCAGGGACGAGCCCAGCACCAGTGGAAACACCAGCAGCACTGCGATCAGCACGGCGAGCGAGACGATCAGGGTTCGATCTACGGAACGGTCCGCCGCCTTACCGCCCCACACGTTACCCAGGGTCAGGCCAACACCAAACAGCACCAGCATGGACGTGACGAATGCAGTAGAGGCGCTGGCTTCGTTTTGCAGGATGGGCGCGATGTAGGTAAACACCGTGAACATCGCGCTGGAACCCACCACGGTCAGGAGCAAGGCAGCCAACACGGGCCCACGGGTCAGCACACGTATCTCGGCCAGTGCACCGTCGCCTTTGGGCGATGGCACATTTGGCAAGGCATACCACAGCGTAGTCATCGCCACCAGGCCGAGCCCGGCTATGCCCCAGAACGCCGTGCGCCAGCCGAGCAACTCGCCAAACCAGGTCGCCAGGGGGACACCGCCGATGGTGGCCAGCGTCAGGCCCATGAACATTGCAGCCACGGCGCCGGCACGTTTCTCAGCGGGCACCACGCTGGCCGCGACGATGGCACCTATACCGAAGAAGGCGCCGTGGTTGAGCGAGGTCACCACCCGTGCGACCAACAGGCTGGCGTAGTCACTGGCCAGGGCCGACATCAGGTTGCCCAAGGTGAAGATGGCCATCAGGCCGATCAGCAGGTATCGGCGCGGTACGCGTACGGTTGCCAGGGTCATGAGCGGGGCGCCGATCAGTACACCCAGTGCATAGGCGCTGACCAACAGACCCGCGGCCGGAATGGAAACGCCCAGGTCAGTGGCGATGCTGGGCAGCATACCCATGGGGGCGAACTCGGTAACCCCGATACCGAATGCGCCCATGGCGAGCGCTACAAGGGGTGGGTTGATACGCATGGCTAAACTCCTTATCTGTGCCGCAAATGCTACGATCTGTTTCACCAAGGCACTAGATAGCGATTGTGCGAACCACCTTTGCGTACGAGGCACAAATGGATCTGACAGGACGATCAGGCGAGATGGAAGTGTTCACCAAAGTGGCGCAAGCAGGCAGCCTGTCCGCCGCCGCCCGTGCACTGGGCCTGACCCCCTCTGCTATCAGCCGCATATTGGCGCGTACCGAGCAGCGTCTGGGTACACGGCTGATGCTGCGCACCACTCGCGCGCTTACCCTCACGCCAGAAGGCGAGGCATACCTGCGAGGGGCACGACGTGTACTGACCGACCTTCAGGAAGTGGAGCAGGCCATTACCGACCAGGGCGTGCCGCGCGGTCGGGTTCGCGTCAGCGCTGCACTTGGGCATGGCCGGCTGCGCATCGTCCCCTTGGTGGCGGCGTTCAGCGTGCAGTACCCGCAGGTACTGGTTGATCTCACCCTCAGTGACGAAGTTGCCGACGTACTCGGCGGGCAGGCCGATGTGGCCGTGCGCTTCGGAGCGCTGCCAGACAGTTCGCTGAATGCTCGGCAAATCGATGAAACGGGCCAAGTGATCGTGGCCTCGCCGGACTATCTGAGCCGGCGGGGCACCCCTTTGCTGCCCGAAGACCTGGCCAGGCACAACTGCTTGCGGTTCAACTTCAGGCGCGCCACCTCGGACTGGCCGTTCGTACGTGACGGGCGCGGGTTCGCATTGAAAGTAAGCGGCAACATCGAATGCAGCAGCGGCGAGGCTCTGGCCCAGTTGGCCAGGCTGGGCGCAGGCATCGCCCGGATAGGCACCTTCACCGTCGCCGATGACCTGGCCAGCGGGCGCCTGGTGTCACTGCTCGAGGCCTTCAACCCAGGCGACCGTGAACCGATTCACGCCGTCTTTGCCGGTGGACCGAACATGCCCGCACGCGTGCGGGTGTTCGTGGACTTCCTGGTCGCCAACCATCAGGGGATGTGCACACTTCCCTCGTGACCGCTCTCGCGATAACGCGCTCGCAAAACGCCAGCCAGGCACTGCTTGGCCTCAGGCTCTCCGTGTATCAGGCGGATATGCGACGGCCAGGCCTGCATGCGTGTGACGAAACCGACCAGATCTGCCTGATCGGCGTGGGCTGAATAGCCCTCCACGCGCTCTATTGCGGCACGGATGTCTATGCGCTCGCCGTCCAGCATGACGTAGCCGCCTTTCGGGCCGTGGGTCAGGATGTCCCGGCCAGGTGTGCCATGGGCCTGGTAACCGACGAAGACCACATCGTGCCGGGCATCACCCAGCATCGCCTTGAGGTAGTTGACGATACGCCCACCCGAGCACATGCCATTGCCCGCGATGACGATGGCTGGCCGGGCCGTCTCGGCCAGGTGCTGAACGATGCGCTGGTGCTCCTCATGGCTGTCGATGGTGATCAGTTGCTTGAAGGACAGGGGCTTGCGTCCCTCCTTGATGCGGTCCTGGGCTGATTCGTCCCAATACCCTTGCAGACCTTTGTAGACCTGCGTGAAACGGCTGGCCAATGGTGAATCGAGGATGATGGGTAGATGTGGCCAATCCACCTCGGGGCCACTGTTGGTCTGGTCCTGCCCCGCCAGTTCATGCTCGTGGAGGATTTCCTCCAGCTCGTAGAGCAAGTCCTGGGTGCGGCCAATACAGAAAGACGGGATAAGCACCGTGCCCTGATTTTGCAAGGCGCGCTCGATGACGGCCTGCAAGCGTTCACGCCGGTGCTCCCGGTCGGCGTGGCGGCGGTCGCCGTAGGTGCTTTCCAGAATCAGCAGGTCAGCGCGCTCGGGAGGGGTCAGGTCTGGCAAGAGCGGGGAATGCGGCGCCCCCAGGTCACCACTGAAGACCACGCGCTGGGCGGTGGCGTCCGGCCCTGTCATTTCGAGTTCCACATACGCCGAACCCAGCACATGGCCGGCCGGTTGCAGCCTGACTTTGCAGTGGGCACCCTCAGTTTCGTGGAGCGTGAACCAGTTGCCGTAAGGCAAGGCGATGGTGCGCTGCTCCACCACCTTGAGATAGCGTTCCAGTTGCTCCGGATCGTCGCTGATACCTAGACGGAACGCGTCTTCGAGTACGATGGGCAACAGTTGGGCTGACGGTTCGCTACACAGGATCGGCCCATCAAAACCCGCAGCCAGCAAATGTGGGATTCGCCCGACGTGATCCAGATGCACATGGGTCACGATCAGGGCCTTGACGCCGTCGATGGTGAAGTCGAGGGTCAAGCCCTCCCCGCCTCGCCCCTCGTCCTCGCCTTGGAAGGCGCCGCAGTCGATCAGCAAGCTGGCCGTCTGGTCCATCCAGACTTGATGGCAGGAGCCGGTCACGCCCTCGCGGGCGCCGTGGTGAATGATTTCTGGGTGATCCATGATGGCTAGCCTGCGTGAGCCTGGAGATACGTTGGGCACTGCCCGCTTGAGGAGGGTTCAGAAAAGCTCGGGCGTCATGCTTGGCAGGGCCGCATTGCGGCCCGCTGCCGGCAAGCCCAGGCGCCGGGTTCAGGCATCCAGAGCCCGAGCCAGTACCTCGTAGATTTTCCCGTCGGCTGACTGCGCGACGTTGAAACGCACATAGTCCCCCGCCGTCCGGGACTGGCTGAAAGCGTTCCCAGGCGCCAGCACCACACCATCGTTCAAACACACCTTGGCCAACGCGGCGGCGTCCTTGCCCTGCGGCAGACGGCACCACAAGTACAGCCCTGCCTGTGGCATCAACCAGGGGATGATGCCGAGCGCTTTGAGCTTTTCAGCCGTCCTGTCCCGTTCGATGGCAAGGCGCATCCTCACGTTCTCCATATGCCTGCGGTAGCCGCTGCCGGTGATCGCATGGTGAATGATGTCCGCTGCCAGGCGACCGCCACCGAACGTGGTGGCGATCTTCAGATCGACCAGGCTCTGAATCCAGTCGTGACGCGTGGCGATGTACCCACACCTGACCGAAGCGGAGACGGTCTTGGAAAAACTGCCAATCTGGATGACCCGCGCCAGGCCATCGAAGGCCGCGAGCCTGGGCGCTGGCGTATGCTCGAAATCGGCGAAGACGTCGTCCTCGACGATCAACAAGCTCGCGGCCTCAGCGAGCTTGAGCAGCCGGTGTGCAGTGCCCGGTGACAGGGAGGCACCTGTTGGGTTGTGAATACCGGAATTGGTGATGTAGAGCCGTGGCGAATGCGCCGCCAGGGCAGCACCAAATGCCTCGATGTCAGGGCCAGTAGGGGTCTGACGTACACCGACGACGTTGACGCTATGGGCCCTGAGCAAGGCATGGAAGTTGAAATAACAGGGATCGTCGAGCAGTACGGTGTCACCGGGTTGGAGCAGAAAACGGCAGATCAGGTCGATGGCGTGCGTGCCGGACTCGGTGAGCATGATCTGCTCTGCCGGCACGTCGATGCCAAAGCCTGCCAGTCGCCGCGACAGAAAATGACGCAGCGGCGGATGGCCCTGCGGCGATGCATACTCGACCACCTGCTCGGCTTGCGAGCGCGCAGTAGCCCTGAGCGCCTTGCGCACCCCGGCCTCGAACATCCATTGCGCAGGAAGCCAGCCGCACCCAGGTTTCAACGTGGCGCCAGCAGGTTCGAGCGCCTGGCGAGAGATCCACAGCGGGTCGACTTCATGCTCGAGCTTGGGCCCCACCTCGGTCAGCACCAAGGGCGCCGCGACCCCTGCCACATAAAACCCGGCGCCACGGCGCGCATGGACTACGCCTTCGGCCACCAGTCGTTCGTAGGCCTCGACCACAGTCGACACCGAAACCTGCATGCTTTGCGCCATTGCCCGTACTGAAGGTATTCGTGCACCGGGCAAATAGGTACGGGCCGCGATGCGCGCATGGACTTCAGTCATGACTTTTCGAATGCGTGTGCTGTGCTCTTTCACTGAAATCCTCTCACCTGTACTGCCCATCGATACCTAACAGTTCCGCCAAACTGTACTGGATTGTACATGGCATCAAAGCGCACGTTGGTGCTGTACTGGCTTCATTGATGACAAGGAGTGCGAGATGCAGAGAACAGCAAGCGGCTGGATCAACGGTTTCATCGGCGTGGTGATTTTCGCAGGCTCCTTGCCCGCAACACGCGTTGCCGTGACGGCGTTCGAACCGACGTTCTTGACCTGCGCGAGGGCAACCATTGCCGCGTTAGTGGGTGCTTGTTGTCTGATTTTGCTGCGTCAGCCCCGGCCTGGGCGAGGCGATTGGTCATCCCTGGGCGTGACGGCACTCGGCGTCGTGGTCGGGTTCCCGCTACTGACTGCATTGGCCTTGCAGCACGTCAGCTCGGCCCACTCCATTGTGTTTGTGGGGCTGCTGCCGCTGTGCACCGCTGGCTTTGCCGTGCTGCGTGGCGGCGAGCGTCCCAGGCCGTTGTTTTGGGCATTTTCGTTGGCAGGTGCCGGGTTGGTGGCGGGGTATGCATCAACTTCCGTAGGCCAGGGTTCGCTACTGGGTGACGGATTGATGGTCGCGGCAGTGCTGGTGTGCGGATTGGGGTACGCAGAAGGTGCACGACTGTCCCGCACACTCGGCGGCTGGCAAGTGATCAGCTGGTCGTTGCTGCTTGCCCTGCCAGCGATGCTGGTGTTGGCGATCATCACCATGCCTACCTTGGCAAACCTGACGCAAGTCGGCGCCTCTGCCTGGTTCAGCTTCGGTTATGTAGCGTTGTTCAGCATGTTCATTGGATTCGTGTTCTGGTATCGCGGGCTCGTCCAAGGCGGGATCGCGGCAGTAGGCCAATTGCAGTTGGTCCAGCCCTTCATCGGGTTGGGGTTGGCGGCGGTGTTATTGCACGAGCAGGTGAGCTGGGCCATGGTGTCGGTGACGGTGGGTGCGGTGCTGTGTGTTGCCGGGGCCAAGCGGTTCGCCCAATGACGCGCAATCCTGCTTTGGAACTGGAACCAGGCCACTGATCGCTAGACCAGTGGCCAGCCGCTTTGCTGCAACCTAACGCTGTCAGCGCAGCAGGGTCTGGATCTTGTCGTGCAACGTATCGAGGTCGAACGGCTTGGCCAGGATGGGCGCCTTGCGGGTGATCGGGCTGCCAGACTCCAGGATCTCCGCTGGATAGCCGCTGATGAAGATCACCTTGAGGTCCGGCCGCAACTTGACAGCGGGCTCAGCGATTTCCACCCCCGAAATGCCACCGGGCAGGCGAAAGTCGGTCACCATCAGGTCCAGGTGCGGCTTGCTGGCCAGGATGGCAAACGCTTGCTCGCCATCTTCGGCGACCAGTACGTGGTAGCCCTCCCCAGCCAGGTAGTCCCGCAAAATCATGCGAATGGCCGGCTCGTCCTCGACGACCAGTACCACATCTTGTGCATCTTCACTCATATCGAAACCTTGAAAATTCTTGCAGTTTGCCATCAGACCCCGGGCTCAGGCAGAGGTTGCTCGCGCCTGATCGTTTTGTTGTTCGCACACGCCAAGCGGCAGTTGCAGGGTGAACGTGGCACCTTGGCCCTCTTCGCTTTCGACCAGAATGCGCCCGCGATGGGCCTGGACGATCTGCTCGGAGATATAAAGCCCAAGCCCCAGGCCACCAGTAGCCTGATGGTTCGACACCCGCTCGAACTGCTGGAAGATGCGCTGCTGGTTGGCCGCACCAATGCCAATGCCGTTGTCTTGCACCTGCACGCATGCCATGCCGTCGAGCTCGAACACCCGCACGTGCACAGGTTTGCGCTCCCCGTAGCGCAGGGCGTTGGACAAAAGGTTGGCCAGCACTTGCTCGATGCGGAACTCGTCCCATTCGCCAGCCAGGCGCCCGTCACAATGCAGGTCGATTCGGGTATCCAGCGCGATCGCTTGCGCCGTGAAGTTCTCCACCAACCCCCGTACCAGCTGACTGAGGTCAAACAGCTTCGGGCGCAGTGACAGTTTACCGGTGCGGATGCGTGACACGTCGAGCATGTCTTCGATCAGCCGTATCAGGCTGTTGATCTGACGCTCGTCGCGCTCGACCATGGCCTTGAGCTTTTCCTCACTGAAGGCCTCCAGATTGCCCCTGGCCAGGTTCAGCTTGCGCAGCTGCGTTTCCAGGATCAAACCGTTTAGCGGCGTCCTCACCTCATGGGAGACGATGGACATGAAATCATCACGCATCCGCACGGCGTGCTCCAGCTCGCAGCGTGCGCTTTGCAGCTTGTCCAGCAAGGCTTCCTGCTCCTGCCGGCTGCGTTCGAGCGCTTGCAGTTGCTGGTCGAGCACTTTGCGCTGACGGTAGAGATCGACGAAAACCGAGACTTTGCTTTTGACCGCCATGGTATCGAGCGGCTTGTAGAGGAAATCCACGGCACCGCTTTCGTAGCCCTTGAAGGCATAGTTCATCTCGCGCCCGGCCGCGGTCACGAACACGATGGGGATGTTGCGGGTTTTCTCGGTGCCGCGCATCAGCTCGGCCAGCTCGAACCCGTTCATGCCAGGCATCTGCACGTCCAGGATGGCCAAGGCGAATTCGTGCTCAAGCAGCAGGGACAGCGCCGCTTCGGCGGACTGGGCTTGGTGCACCTCGCGATGGTCACCCTGGATGAGGGCATCGAGGGCCAGGAGGTTTTCTGGCAGATCGTCGACGATCAGCAGTTTGGCGATGGTCTGGCTTAACATGCGCTGGATTCCAGAGTACCAAGCAACTGCTCGATACCACTCAAAGGAAGAATATGGTCGGGCCGGTGCAGGGCCAAGGCGGCCTCCGGCATCAGCGCGACCTGTGCATCGCGGGGGTCCTGGACGATGGTCCGGCCGCCGCTGTTCTTGATGTAGGCAAGCCCTTGGGCGCCATCTTCGTTTGCGCCAGTGAGCAATATGCCGAGCAGCGCCTTGCCATAGGCATCGGCTGCCGACATGAACATGTAATCGATCGAAGGCCTGGAAAAATGCTGCGGCGGTTCCTGGCTCAAAGACAGGGTGAAGTCGCACTCCACCGAAAGGTGATAACCAGGGCCTGCCACAAAAATGCCGCCGTCTTGCAAAGACTGCTTGTCGCGGGCTTCGAGCACCGGCCGGCCCAGGCGACGTTGCAGCACTTCAGCCAGATGGCTATGCCGGTCCTCGGGCAGATGCAACAGGCACACCACCGGAACCCTGCACGCCCCTGGCAACCCGCCGAGCACCTTGAACAGAGCAGTCACACCGCCCGCCGAAGCACCGATCACCACAGCCTGTATGCCCTTCATGACTTGCGGTAGATCCGTTCAGGTTTGACCCAGGGCTCGAAGCGCTGGCTATAGGCCGAGAAATCGACCGACTCCTTGCTGCCCAGTACCAGGAAACCCCGGTGGCAGAGAGACTCGTGGAACAGGCCCAGGGCCCGGTCCTGCAAGACCTTGTCGAAATAGATGAGCACGTTGCGGCACGAGACGAGCTGAGTTTCCGAGAACACGCTGTCGGTGGCCAGGCTGTGGTCGGCGAAGGTCACCTGCTCACGCAAGGTGCTGTCCATGATGGCATTGCCGTAGGCAGCGGTGTAGTACTCCGAAAAGTCACGGCGCCCACCGGCCAACCTGTAGTTCTCTTCGTACTCGCGCATGCTCGGCATGGAATAGATGCCTTGCTTCGCTTTTTCCAGCGAGTGCGGGTTGATGTCGGTGGCATAGATGATGGTGCGCTCCAGCAGACCTTCCTCGCGCAGCAAGATGGCCATCGAATACACCTCTTCGCCTGTACTGCAGCCGGCAATCCAAATCTTGATCGATGGCCATGTGCGCAACAGCGGGACCACTTCATTGCGCAGGGCAAGGAAGTGGCCAGGGTCGCGGAACATCTCGCTGACGGGAATCGTCAGGTACTGCAACAGCTGCATGAACATGCCAGGGTCATGCAGTACCCGCTCCTGAAGCGCAGACACGGTTTGGCAGTCGAACTGGCGCAGGGCATGCAAGATCCGACGCTTGATCGAAGCGCCGGAGTAATTGCGAAAATCGTAGCTGTACTTGAGGTAGATGGCCTCAATGAGCAAGCGGATCTCGATGTCGGTATTGCGTTCGCTAATCAAATTCGCTCCAGTTGCGGCAACCATACACGTATCAGCGAGAACAGGCGGTCCAGGTCGATGGGCTTTGCCAGGTAATCATTGGCGCCGGCCTGCAGGCAGCGGTGCTGGTCATCCTTCATCGCCTTGGCGGTCACGGCGATGATCGGCAGCTTGCGCCAGCGAGGCTGCTGGCGGATCAGCCGGGTCGCTTCGAAACCGTCCATTTCCGGCATCATCACGTCCATCAGCACCAGGTCGATATCTTCATGCTGTTCGAGGCGTTCGATGGCTTCGCGGCCATTGCGGCCGATTTCGACGATGGCCCCCTTGTGCTCCAGGGCGCTGGTCAGGGCGAAGATGTTGCGCACATCGTCGTCTACCAGCAGGATCTTGCGCCCTTCGAATACCTTGTCGCGGCTTCGCGCGGTCTTGAGCATGCGCTGACGTTCATGAGACAGCTGCGACTCCACCTTGTGCAGGAACAGGGTGACCTCATCGAGCAGACGCTCGGGCGAGCGTGCGCCCTTGATGATGATCGAGCGCGAATACTTGAGCAGGTCGGCTTCCTCTTCGCGCGTCAGATTACGGCCTGTATAGACGATCACAGGCGGGAAGGCGCGGATGTCTTCGGCCGTCATGCGCTTGAGCAACTCGTTACCGAGCATGTCAGGTAACTTGAGGTCGATGATCATGCAGTCGTAGACGTGCTCGCGCAGCAGTGCCAAGGCCTCCTGGGCCAGGCCCACGGCGGTGATCTCGACGTCCTCGTCGCCAATCAACCGGGCAATGCTCTCTCGCTGCAGGTCATCGTCTTCGACCAGCAGGATGCGCTTTAGCTTCTGGGTCAGCTTGGCTTCCAGGCGCCCGAAGACTTCCTTGAGCTCCTCGCGACTGGTGGGTTTGACCGCGTAACCGACCGCGCCCATGTGCATGGCCGCCTCCACCCGATCCTCGACCGAAATGATATGCACCGGGATGTGGCGCGTCTCGGTCCGCTCCTTCAGCCGCTGCAGTACAGTGAGGCCGGAATGGTCCGGCAGTCGCATGTCCAGGAGCACGGCATCGGGCAGGAACCGAGCGGCCAGCTCGAAACCTTCGTCCGCACCATAGGCCACCAGGCAGCTGTAGCCCAGTTCATGGGCCAGATCGAAGAGAATACGGGCAAAATTAGGCTCGTCCTCAATGACCAGAATGCAGCGATTGGTAAACGGCGCCCGCTCGCGATCATCGGTGAAGGCCAGGATCGGGGGCTTGGCCGCCGCTGCTGGCGCCTGGATGACCAATGGCATCGCAGTCACCGCAGGGCGCAGGGTAAGCGGCGCGACGGGCTGTTCGTCGACATCATGGCGCTCTGGCAGTACCAGGCTGAATACGCTGCCTTGGCCCGGCGTGCTCTGTACGGTGATCTGCCCGCCCAACAGGCGGGCCAGGTCGCGCGAGATGGACAGGCCCAGCCCGGTGCCTCCATAGCGGCGGTTACTGGTGCCATCGACTTGGTGAAATGCACCGAAGATGGCTTGCTGCTGATCAGGCGCGATACCAATCCCGGTGTCGTGCACCGCGAAGACGATACCGGCCTCGGGCTGGTAACCGATATTCAGGCTGACCTGGCCACGCTCGGTGAACTTGATGGCATTGGACAACAGGTTCTTGAGGATCTGTTCAAGGCGCTGGCGATCGGTGAACAGGGTCGCAGGCACGTGGTCCTCAGCTGTGACCTCGAAGCCCAGCCCCTTCTGGGAAGCCAGTGGCGTGAACATGTCGCGCAAGCCCTCGACCAGACGATCGACGTGGGTCGTTTCGGGGCGCACCTCAAGCTTGCCGGCCTCGACCTTGGCGATGTCCAGGATGTCGTTAATGAGGTTGAGCAGGTCATTGCCTGCCGAGTAGATGGACTCGGCGAATTTGACCTGCTCCTGGCTCAGGTTGCCCTCGCCGTTCTCGGCCAGCAGCTTGGCCAGGATCAGCGAGCTGTTGAGCGGCGTGCGCAGCTCGTGGGACATGTTGGCAAGGAATTCGGACTTGTACTTGCTCGAACGCTGCAGCTCATCGGCGCGAGCCTGAAGCTCGGTCTGGGCGCGGCTGAGCTCTTCGTTCTTGAGGTCCAGTGCATCGGTGCGTTCGGAGAGTTGTTCGTTGGTCTGCTCGAGCTCCGCCTGTTGGGTCTCCAGATAAGCCTGGGACTCCTTGAGCACCCGGGACTGCTCTTCGAGTTCCTCGTTGGCGGTCTTGAGCTCTTCCTGCTGGACCTGTAGCTCTTCGTTGAGCTGCTGGGTTTCGGCCAGCACCTCCTGCAGGCGTTGACGGTAGCGGGCGCTTTCGATCGACATACCCAGGTTGCCCGCCACGCGCTCGAGCATCTCCGCGTCGCGCTCCTGCAAAGGGCGCAGCAGCCCCAGCTCGATGACGCCGTTGACCTGGCCGTCCTCGGTAGCCGGCACAATCAGGCCGCTGCGGGGTAAACCCTTGCCCAGGCCCGACGCCAAGCGGTAATAGTCCTCCGGCAAGGCATCGAGGCGGATCAGCCGTTCTTCACGTACCGCTTGCGCCAGCAAGCCGTGGTGATCACCCAGCACCTGTTCGCGGGCCTGCTCCTGGGCTTCGAGCCCATAACTGGCCACCCGTACCAGGCGGCCATGTTCATCCCGCACATACACGGCGCCCACCACACTGCCCAGGTAGGCAGCGAAAAACCGCAGGATCTTGTCACCCAGCATGGGCAGGGACAATTGACCCAGCACCTGCTGGGCCAGTTGGGTCTGGCCGTTGCGCAGCCAGGCCTGATGCTCCAGGCGCTCCGCAGCGCGCTGCTGGGCCTGCAAGTTCTTGGTGTAGCTGTCGGACAGGGCCAGCAGGTCACGGCGCCCGAGATAAGCGAGTAATGCGCTGAGCCCGACCAGCAACACAACGAACGTGATGATGCCAGCGACGGTGACACTGCTGACCGTCTCGTTGCGGGTCATGCGCAGCTGTTGCTCGGCCCCGATCAGGTCCTCGAACTCCTTGCGGATTTCGTCGGTCAGGCGTTTGCCACGGCCATTACCGATCAGCTCGCGGTATCCCCCTTCGACGCGGCGCAGCTCGATCATCTGGCTGCCGAAGTCGTTCCACGCCCCCTGCAGCGCGATCAGCCGGTCGATGCGTTCGACCTGCTGGGGATTGTCCTCGACCATGCTCCGCAGGCTTTGCAGGCTGTTGAAGATCCTGGGCTTGGCCACCTCGTACGGGTCCAGGAAGCGTTCATCGCCCGTGATCAGAAACCCGCGCATGCCCGTTTCCATGTCGATCGAGAGCTTGAGCGTCTCGTTGGCATTGCCAATCACCTGATCGGTATGTTCCACCCACTGCATGGCAGACAGCAGGTAGTTGATAACGGCGACGAATGCCACGGCACCGAGCAGGCCGAGCCCCAGGGGCAGGCCGATGTTGCGGCTCAACAGCTTGCGAAAGCTACGTTGGTCCATCGAGGCAGCTTGTATCATCTGAAAACGCCCGAGCAAATGGAGTCCATGAACAGCATGGTCAATCTTTCCTTATGGTGAGGGGCAGCCCCTGGCCTGGCGCAAGCCCTGATCAGTTGGCCCGGCATTTAGCCAGCATTTGAAACATACCTGTTCCAATCGTTCCATCGGATCGATCAGATCGGTATCCTTCGGGAACTTCTGGGCCTTGGCGAGGCACAGAGCAAAGACATTCATCAAGACAGGATCTGAACCATGTCCCTTCTGGTAGTCGAGGACGACGACATCGTACGCATGCTCATGGTCGAGGTCCTCGAAGATCTGAGCTACGCCGTGATCGAGGCGCATGACGCTGCGACCGCACTGAAAGTACTCGAAAATCCTGACCAAACGCTCGAACTCATGATAACCGATGTTGGCTTGCCGGACATGGATGGCCATGACCTGGCCAAGAGCGCACGCGGGCTGCGCCCTATGCTCCCTGTGCTGTTCGCCAGTGGGTATGGAGAAAACGTCGACGTGCCGGAAGGCATGTATAGAATTGGCAAGCCTTACTCCATCGATCAGTTGCGAGACACGGTGGCCTCCATTCTTGGCCCCCGCTCGGCGCAGTAGCCGGTCAGGTTGGTCAATCCGTAGTCGCGAACACTTCACGACGCAGCAAGTAGATGTCCATTATCCAACCCTTGCGCCGACGTTGACTTGCCCGGGCCTCCAGGATGCGTGCCTTGACCGCTTCCAGGGGCCCGGCGATCAGCATTTCGTCCGCGGTTCCCAGGTAAGCGCCCCAGAAGATCGTGAGCGCTGGATCCGACAGTGCAGCGAAGGCGCAGTGACTATCGAGCATTACCACAACATTATCGATGCGCCCGAGACTCGCCAGCCTCCGCCCCGGCACCACGATCAACGGCTCACCGACACGCGTGAGCGCGATCTGGTGACGGGCGGCCAACAGCTGCATGCTGCTTATTCCGGGTAGCACCTTCAAGGCAAGCGACACCCCCCGTTCACGCACCAGCTCCATCACACGCAGCGTGCTGTCGTACAAGCCAGGTTCACCCCACAGCAAAAATGCGCCGGTCTGCCCTGACTGCAGTTCCGTTTGCAGCGCGGCGGCATAGGCTGTCGCCCTCTGTTGGTGCCAGACTTCAATGGATGTTGCATACCCTGAAGGCTGTCTGGCGCGTGGCGGGTCGGTGATCTGCACGATGCGATAGCTGTGGTCTGGCAGGTAGCGTTGCAGAATCGCCTTGCGCAACCCCAGAAGGTCTTGCACCTCGGGGCCTTTGTCCATGACGAAAAACACGTCCACACCGCGCAGTGCATCGACCGCCTCATAGGTCAGGTGGCGAGGATCCCCAGCGCCGATGCCGATCAGCAGTACCTGTTTCATCTACCCTCCTCGTACGCTTTCGTCCAGTTGCCAAAAAGCAACCGGCGATGAACTTGATCGCGGCAGCACCATGATGAAACCTCAACAATGGCTTCACACTTTTTTCACAGCGCCGCAGGCACCATGAACACAGCTAACGGACTAGCGACCCCATCACGCGCCCGCACACGCGGGCCTCTAATTCCAGCGCCCTGCCTTGAGCAGGGCGCTTTCATTTGCGCAATCGTTTCACTGCCGTATCATTAGCAGCCTGTCCGTTTCGCCGGGTCCTGGCACCCGGCCCCGTCTCAGGAGTTTCCATGAGCTTGCACGATCTGCAAACCGTTCCGGGTGTCACCGCACAGCCTGACGTTGCCACTGCCCAATTCGTCTTCAACCACACCATGCTGCGGGTCAAGGACATTCAGAAGTCGCTGGATTTCTATACGCGCGTGTTGGGTTTCCGCCTGGTGGACAAGCGTGATTTCCCAGAGGCTGCTTTCAGCCTGTACTTCCTGGCCCTGGTCGACCCCGCCCAGATTCCAGAGGACGACCATGCTCGCCATCAGTGGATGAAGTCGATTCCGGGCGTGCTTGAGCTTACGCACAACCATGGCACCGAACAGGATGCCGACTTCGCCTACCACGATGGCAATACCGATCCACGCGGCTTCGGCCACATCTGTGTATCGGTGCCGGACGTGCGTGAAGCTTGTGCACGTTTCGAAAACCTGGGCGTGCCGTTCCAGAAACGCCTGCAAGACGGGCGCATGAACCACTTGGCCTTCATCAAGGACCCAGATGGTTACTGGGTCGAGGTCATCCAGCCTGGCGAGCTCAAAGCTTAAGGCTCACAGGCTACGCTCGTCGGGCGTCCGCCTGCATGCCCTTTGCTGTGGTATATGAAGTAAAGGCTTCATTGCCACAGCGAGGTACCGATCATGCAATCGCTCCAGTGTGAATACCGCAAGCACCTCATCACCGCCAGCGTGATGCCTCACCCTGACTCGCCCTTACCTTTTGCGGCAGGCTGCCTGATCACGGCGCCCGACGGCCATGTCAGCCGGCGGCTATCGATGCCCATGAAGTTCTTCAGCGACTTGGACAATGCTCAGCATGTGTCGCTGGCGTACGGTCGTGCGCTGGTTGACGAGCAATTGGATAAGGCCAGGCAAGCGTTCTAATCGCTGCAGCGACCAGCTCAACGTGCTGGTCGCCGAATAGTGCAGGATCTGCCCTTGGCTCAACCTTGGCGCGCGTAGGCCACGGCAGCCTGTACCTGCTCAGGGGTTGGTCTGATGCCGGTGTACAGGACAAATTGCTCCAACGCCTGCAATGCGATGACTTCAAGCCCGGTGATCACTTGCTTGCCAAGCTTCTCTGCATGCTCGATCAGAGGTGTTTGCACTGGCATGGCCACGACATCGAACACGCGCTCGGACGCAGCAATTGCCATCTCGCTGAACGCGAGCTGCTGCGCCTCTGGCCCACCGGCCATGCCCACCGGGGTGACGTTGATCAGCATCGGCGGGCAAAGGTCGTCAAGCTCAGGCAGCCAGCGGTAGCCGCACACATCGGCCAGCTCCCGCCCGGCCTGCTCGTTACGGGCGACAATGATGCCTTCGCCAAACCCTGCGTCCCGCAACGCGCTGGCCACCGCCTTGGCCATGCCACCGCTGCCACGCAAGGCGAACGCCGTAGTCGGGTCGACCTTGTGCTGCGTCAGCAACTGCCGGACTGCCAGGTAGTCCGTGTTATAGGCTTTGAGGTGGCCCTCGGTATTGACCAGGGTGTTGACTGAATCGATTGCCGCAGCCGACGGGTCGATTTCATCGACCAATGCCATGCACGCTTCCTTGTACGGCATCGAGACACCACAACCACGAATCCCAAGCGCCCGGATGCCTGCAACAGCTGCCGGCAAGTCATCGGTGCGCATGGCCTTGTAATAGAAATCCAGGCCAAGCTGCTCGTAGAGGTGATTGTGGAAGCGGACACCAAAGGTGCCTGGGCGGCCTGCCAGGGAAATGCACAGCACGGTATCCCTGCTGGGGGTAAGGGGCATACGCGATCCTTTTGCGGTGTACAGACGGCGAATGAGCCTAGCAGAGCCGTTGGCCCAAGCCTACCGGTTCGACACTGCGCGTCACGCTGTGCTCATCGGCCGTTGCACAACGTTGCCTGCACGTTAGGCAAAACTGATAAGCACTATTGAGCACATTGATTTCAGTCCCACCCGCGGCATCGGTACAGTAACCCCATGTTTTAGCGGAGGACAGCAGATGGCCACTATCGAGATCATGTCCGTTATCGGCTCGGCAGTACCGGCCAATTTGCGCGATCAGGGCCTGCTGGCTTGTTGGTACCTGGTCAGCAACGGCGAGCCGGTCAGCGGACCGATGCCGAGCCTGGCCAGTGCCCGCGCCCTGATTGAAAAGTTGCAACCCGGCACCCTCCTCGCCTGACACGAACATTTAGTGCTGCTCCCTGTTGCCCGCCACTGTGCGGGCTTTTTTTTGCCTCATGACCATGCACAGGCTGCCGGCTCTTGAGCCAGGCACTTGAGATGCCCACTGCTGCGTATTGGAAAACTCGTCCGAGCAGCGGGGATAGTCGATAACAGGGGTTGTACAAAGGGCGGCAATCTCACCAATAGTTGTACAAACCGCACCGCTCATCCCCTCAAGGCAACAGGTCGGGCTCTGTGTCCTCGGAAAAGGCATAGACGGAATATGGTCAGCGGTGATGATTGGAAAACGGATTTTGGTCGTCGAAGACGAACCCGCTTTGCGAGAGTTCCTGTCTTTGATCATTGAAGAAACAGGCGCTCGGGTAATGGCGGTGGAAACCGCAACAGAAGGTATTCGGCAACTCGACAAGCAACCCTGGGCAGCGGTCGTGACCGATGTTCGTACGCCGGGCCCGTTCGATGGCTGGGACCTTGCCTGGATGGCTTACGAGCAGTGTCCATCCCTGCCCGTGATCGTGACGAGTGGTGGCTACAGCAAGATCGATATGCCGCTGCCTCCCACCGCAGCGTTCATTGGCAAGCCTTGGTCGATTGACGACATGATCTGCTTATTGATGCGCTGTACTACATCGGATTCGGGCACCCGCTGATCGCCTGCGAGGGGGAATTGGGTGGCGAATAGAACAATTGCCATTGCCTGTGTGCTGAATTATCTTTGCGCTCTTTGGGTACCGCTGACGAAAATTGCTCGGCATGGCATTCGGTATAAATGCCTGCCCAAGGATTCGTCATGTCGAAAAATACCCTGTGGTCGATTTCGCTTCTGGCTGTCACGGCGGTGTGGGGCTGGAGCTTCGTGGCCTAACACGACACGCTGACCATCATGGCTGCCTCCACCTTGAATGCGTGGATGTTCAGCCTGGCAGCAGCGGCCTTGTTTCCCTTCTCGATTCGCTCGTTTCGACTGATGAACCTAGGCACGCTGTTGAATGCGGGCTTGGCCGGGGTCGTGTTGTTCATGGCTTTTTCGCTGCAGACCTCCGGGACCGCGCTGACTACGCCCTCCAATGCCGGCTTCATCACGGGCCTGTGCACTGTTTTTACACCGGTGCTGCTTTACCTCATGGGCAAGGGTCGCCCGAGCCTCAAGCAAGGGATCGGAACCGGGATCGCGGTGTTCGGACTTGGCCTGCTGAGCCTGGACGGGTTCACCCTGCACTACGGTGACTTGCTGGTGCTGGGGTGTGCCGTGTGCTTCGCCTTGCATATCGTGATGGTATCGACGTTCACCACGCCAGCGCTGGCCATGGCATCGGCTTCGATTCAACTGGGCGTCGTCGGCGTGCTTTCGTTGATATGGAGTGTGGCGAACAACGCGTTCTCCGTGCCCACCACGCTGCCTGTCACCGCCACCCTCCTGGCATTGGCGCTGCTGGCAACAGCCTTGGCTTACGCGATCCAGAACCGCGCACAGGCAGTGTTGGCTCCAGAAAAGGTGGCGTTGATATTGATATGCGAGCCAATTTTCGGTGGCCTGTTCGGCTACTTCCTGGCCGGTGATCGCTTACCTGCCGAGCGCCTGGCCGGCGCAGGCTTGATCCTGGTCGGGCTGGCCGTGACAGAGCTTCGACTCACAGGCATTGCCTGGCTTGCCTGGCGCAGGTCCTAAGGCTTTTGCGATACGCAAATAACAGCGGGCCTGTGGGTGCTGGGCCCGCTGCGAGGCATCATCTGATTCCCATCACTCAGGCTTGGGCGCATCTTCATCTTCATAGGTGAGGTCTACGACGAGCTTCACTGCATCCTCGTCATCTTCGAGCAATTGCACATCCCCCTGCTGATCCTCGACCTCGTAGAGCTCATCGAGATCGTCACGCTGATACCACTCCGGGATGTCGTCTCCGCGATACGTCCTCAACTTCACAACCATGCCTGGATCCTCCGTGTTCAAAGGTGACAGGGCTGGGTCCCATTGAGTTCACCTCAAATCAGTAAAACAGCCCAAGCGGCTCTAGGCGGTGGGCGACCAAGGGCCGTAGGGGCTGGACAGAGTCGGGGCAGCCAAATGGCTGTAGCCCTTCCCGCAGGATTAAATTCTCTTCACCTTGCGCCCATTGGTGATAAGGCAATCGACACGGCTTGAGCCATACTCCAGAATGCGCCGGCTTGGGGAAAACCCTCGCAATGCCAACGACATAGCCCCCTTTAGTGAGCCTCAACGTGAAAACGATCCTGTCTACCCTCAGCCTTTTGTTGTTGCTCACAGGTACCGTGACCCCCATCAGCGCCGCTGTCGCTGCACAGCCCACCGCCCAGCTGCAACGTGACCCTGCCAAGCTGCACCTGGCCTCCGGCAGCGCCCTGTTGATCGACCTCAACAGCAACAAGGAGCTGTACGCCAGTCACCCAGACCGCGTGCTGCCCATCGCGTCGGTGACCAAACTGATGACGGCCATGGTCGTGCTCGACGCCAAGCTGCCCATGGACGAAATGCTGACCATGACCATCGCCAACAACCCGGACATGAAAGGCGTCTACTCCAGGGTTCGGCTCGGCAGCCAGCTGAATAGACGCGAGACGCTGCTGATCACCCTGATGTCCTCGGAAAACCGCGCCGCGACCACCCTGGCCAACCACTACCCTGGCGGTTACCCGGCGTTCATCAAGGCAATGAACGCCAAGGCACGCAGCCTGGGCATGAGCCATACCCGCTACATCGAACCCACCGGTCTGTCGACTCAGAACGTCTCCACTGCACGCGACCTGACCAAGCTATTGATGGCGTCGCGCAAGTACCCCCTGTTGAGTACGCTGTCGACAACCCGTGAGAAAACGGTAGCGTTCAGCAAGCCCAACTACACACTCGGGTTTCGCAACACCGACCACCTGGTGAACAAGAGCAACTGGGACATCAAGCTGACCAAGACCGGTTTCACCAACGAGGCTGGGCACTGCCTGGTGCTGTTGACCCGCATGGACAACCGGCCGGTCGCCATGGTCATTCTCGATGCATTCGGCAAGTACACCCACTTCGCCGACGCCAGCCGTATGCGCCAGTGGCTGGAAACGGGCGCGACCAAGCCGGCCCCGGCGGTGGCCATGCAGTACAAGGCCGATCGGCACAAGGCGCGATTGGCCGCTGACTGATTCCCAGGGTTTGGTCAGTGCCCGCTAGGCACGGGTGCTGACCAGGCCACCGGCACTGCCACCACCGCTTTGCTGCAACAGTTCCAGCAATTGTGCCGAGGCCGCGATGATCTGGCTGCTGAGCGTGGCAATGCTGCTCTGCTTGGTGCTGATGGCAGCCATCTTCGCGGACTCTTCCATGTCGCTGTTCATCAGCGCTGAAAGTTGTTTCTGCTCTTCTGCCAGCTGTTTCTGCAACGCCTTGATCAACTCGCGCAACTGCTTGACCGCCTCTGGCTCGTCGCTGTCCTCGCCCTGGGCCGCTTGTGCCTGGCCTGTGGCCGTGGTTTTGAGGCTGTCACCGGCGATGCTCAACGGGCCGGGCGCCTCGCCCGCCTGCACGCGCCGTTCGCGCTCGTCGGCAGCGTCAACGCGCAGCGTCTGGGCTGAGACGCCGTTGATCAACAGATTGCTGGAGGTGATTGCGACCATGATGATTCCCTGCTCCAAAACCGGTCCGTGCCCCTTTTATCGGCTACAACGGCCTGGTCTTGAGCCCTGCTAAATTCCCTCTCGGTTGGCTCGTTCCAGAAGATGTACCAGCGCGGTAGCCGGATCACCGGTGAGCGTCCACATCGACCTTATGGAATCGCGGCCATGACCCAAGCCTCACAGCAGGAAACCATCAAAGATCTGATCGGCGTAGGCTTCGGCCCGTCCAACTTGGCGCTGGCAATCGCCCTGGAAGAGCTGGCCGAAAGCCAAGGGCGTGCCCTGGACGCGCTATTTATCGAAAAGCAGCGAGACTATCGCTGGCACGGTGAAACCCTGGCCACCCAAAGCGAGTTGCAGATCTCCTTCCTCAAGGACCTGGTATCCCTGCGCAACCCCACCAGCCCCTACAGCTTCGTCAACTACCTGCACCAGAAGCAGCGCCTGGCCGACTTCATCAACCTGGGCACCTTCTACCCGTGCCGACTGGAATACAACGACTACCTGCGCTGGGCTGCCGAACACTTCGCGACCCAGGCGGTATACGGTGAAGAAGTGCTGCGCATCGAACCTGAACTCACCCAGGGCCGTGTCGAGCACCTGCGCCTGGTGTCCCGTGATGCCGAAGGTCGGGAATATAGCCGCAGGGCCCGTTCGGTCGTAGTGGGTAGCGGCGGTACACCGAAGATTCCGGAAACGTTCGCGGCCTTCAAGAACGACCCGCGGGTGTTCCACCATTCCCGCTACCTCAGCAGCCTCAGCCAGCTGCCCTGCAACGCCGGCAAACCGATGCGCATCGCGGTCATCGGCTCAGGCCAGAGCGCAGCCGAGGCGTTCATCGACCTCAACGACAGCTACCCGTCGGTAAAGGTGGACATGATCCTGCGCGCCTCGGCACTCAAGCCGGCCGACGACAGCCCGTTCGTCAACGAGATCTTCGCACCCGACTACACCGACCTGGTCTATAACGAACCGGCCGATCAACGCAGCAAGTTGCTCGATGAATACCACAACACCAATTACTCGGTGGTCGACCTGAACCTGATCGAGCGCATCTACGCCATCCTCTATCGGCAGAAAGTGGCCCATCAGTTCCGCCACAATGTGCTGTGCCGGCGCCAGGTAGACGCCGTGGTGGGCAACGCAGAGGGCATCGAGCTGACGCTCAGCGACCTGGCCACCGGCCAACAACAGACCCACCGCTACGATGCCGTCATCCTGGCTACCGGCTACGAGCGCCGTTCGCACCGGGACTTGCTGGCCCCGCTGGCTGGCTACCTCGAGGATTTCAACGTTGATCGCAACTACCGCGTACTGACCAGCCCCGACCTCAAGGCGTCGGTGTACCTGCAAGGCTTCTGCGAGAACAGCCATGGCCTGAGCGACACCCTGTTGTCAGTTCTGCCCTCGCGGGCCGCCGAGATTGGCCGTGCGCTTTATCAAGACCTGCCCTCGTTGCGCACCCTGCCCCTGCCAGAAGCGGTCCTGTCCCGCGCCTGACAGACGCTTTGCCACCGGCCCCCAGCTTCAGGCGCAGGGGCCGGCTCCCCAGCCTGAAACATTTCCTTGCATTTAAATCGACGGAATTTCGATTCTCATTCGTCCTTATCAATACAGCTCTCCAGGGTTGGGCTTAAGCTCGGCCCCTTATTGTGAAGATCGTCTGATGGCCAAAACTTCAAAGAAATCCAAGTCCAGGCTCTGGTTCCTGGTCCACAGCTGGCTCGCGCTGCCGATCTGGTTCTTTGTTCTCATCGTCTGTTTCACCGGCATGCTCGCGGTGGTCAGCCAGGAGATCGTCTGGCTGGCCGACCCTGCGGTGCGCGCCAACAAGCCCGATGCCGACGTGGACCGCCTGAGTTTCCAGCAAGTGCTCGATGCGCTGCACAAGGCTGAGCCCGACATGATCGTGGACATGCTTCGCCAGCCCGACGGCTCTCACTTCGCGGTCGTTGCCAACGTTACCCTGCCCGACGGCACCAGCCCTACGCTGTATGTAAACCCCTACACCGGAGCGATCCAGGGCAAGACGCCCGACTTCGACTTCGAAGCCTTCACCCGTGCCTTGCATGGATGGTGGCTGGTGCCGTTCACCAACGGTTACAGCTGGGGCTGGTACCTTGTTTCCCTGTTGGGCCTGCCCATGCTGGCATCCCTGGTCACGGGGCTTGTGGTGTACAAGAAATTCTGGAGAGGGTTCTTCAAGCCGGTGCGCACCGGTCACGGCTCGCGGATTTTCTGGGGGGACGTGCACCGCCTGGCCGGCGTCTGGTCCATCTGGTTCATTGCCGTCATTTCCATTACCGGTACCTGGTTCTTGATCCAAGCCATTCTGGGCGATAACCACGTCACGATTTCCACACGGCCCATCGTGCCGGTGATTGCACGCGAAGACGTGCCGCAGACCACTGACGGCACCCCCGCACCACGCATCGACCTGGACGAAGCCGTGCGCATTGCCGGGCACGCGGTGCCAGGCCTTGAGGTCAGCTTCGTGATATTGCCCGCCACGGCCTACAGCCACATCAGCCTTTCGGGGCCGGGTTGGTACCCGCTGATGTTCCAGAATGCCTCGGTCAACCCCTACACGCGCCAGGTCGACAGCCAGTTCCGCATCAGCGACCGCACGCCCCTGGAGTTCGTCACCGAATCCATGCGTCCGCTGCACACCGGTGACTTCGGCGGGTTGCCGATCAAGCTGGTGTGGTTCTTCTTCGGCCTGGTGTTGACCTTGATGGTGTTCAGCGGCCTGCTCGTCTGGACCAAGCGCACCGCCCAGGCCACCGCCGCCGCCCTCAAGCGCAGCGAGCGTGCGCCCCGCGTCGCGCAGCGCGAGCCTACCCTGGAGACCCAACCATGAGCCAGGCACACACCCTCGCGCAACGGCCATTGAAACAGTTCTGGTTGAAGTGGCGCTTTCACCTGAACATTCTGCTGATCCTGATCCCGCTGGGTTTCATGCCCCAGTACTTTGCCGATGCCAAGCTGTTTCGCGGCGAAGCCGGGCTCGGCGCGAACGTCATACGCGATATCAAGGTAGGGCCCTACAGCCTGGACCTGGCTGAAATGCGTGACGAAGCGCCCCAGGCCGATGGCCCGGCCGGCTATTTCAAGGTGTTCAATGCCGCCCTCTGCAAAGGCTGCGCCCAAGAGGTGAAAGCCACCTACCTGCGCATCGGCAAGCCGCGCAGCCTGCGCGCCGCCGGCACCATTTTCTTCGGGGCGCCCTACCACATGGGTACCTCCCTTCCGATTGCGCCGCGTACTCGGCCAGATGCCCAGGTGTGGATCACCCTCGAAGGCTGGGACGGCAGCATGCATCAAGCCTCGGTGCCCTTGGCCCAGGCATCGCCAGCCACCGTGGCCTGGCTCAAGAAACAAGGAGGCAACAAATGAAACACCTCATGCGTAGGCTCATGCTCTCTTCACTGCTGTTAACCGCCACGGCTGCCATGGCCCACAACCCCATGTGCGAGTGTGAGGAAGTGCCGGGCAGTCAGATCAAATGCACCGGCGGCTTTTCGGACGGGAGCGGTGCACCCGGGGTCACCCTGGATGTGATCGGCTACGACGAGCAGGTGCTGGTCGGCGGTAAGCTCGGGGATGACTCCACCCTCACCTTCAAGCGCCCGGATGGCGAATTCTACGTGTTGTTCGACGCAGGCCCAGGCCATGTGGTCGAAGTCGACTACGCGGACATTTCGCAACCATGAGCCGGGTCCAGGTGATTCGCCCGGCCGGCGCCGGGCATGAAACGCTATATGTGCTTTTGGTCAGTGCATTGATCGTGGCCCTGGCAGCCAGCGTCGTACTGGTGCGCGGGGAGCGTGTCGACGATCAGCCGATCGCCAGCCATCAGATCGATGCTCGCCGGGACCTGACTCCAGCTGAGCAAGGCCTCTACACCGACCTGCGGGTGGCTTTCGACGAAATTCAGTACCTGCGCGATGAACAGGGCGCCGTGCCCGAGGTGCAGGCGCTGGCGGCCGAGGGGCTGCCGCCTTTCGTCATTGATGCCGGTAGCCAGAGCCGTGGCGATCACCAATGGTCGTTGCTGGCGGACGGCGCCTACCTGGGCCGCAGCCAGGCGCCGGAAATCGCCGGCCACCTGCTGATGATCCAGCCCTCCGAAGGTGGCGCCGAGGCCCAGGTCTGGCTCTACCGAGGCAACCCCAGCCCATCGGTCGATGACCTTGCCCCGGCAAGCCTGATCGCCGCAGGCTGGCGCCAGGTCGTCAGCCACTACGACGCCGGTGTCACCCGCGACCACCGTCACTGACTTAAGGAACGCCCCATGCTTCGCTCCGCCCTCGCCCTGCTCCTGGCCTGTGCCCTGCCCGCCTTTGCCCTGGCCGACCCCGGCAAGCCGCTGCGTATCGGCATCACCCTGCACCCTTACTACAGCTATGTGAGCAATATCGTTGGCGACAAGGCCGAGGTAGTGCCGTTGATCCCGGCTGGTTTCAACCCCCATGCCTACGAGCCTCGCGCCGAGGACATCAAGCGCATCGGGACGCTCGATGTGGTCGTGCTCAACGGCGTCGGTCATGACGACTTTGCCGACCGCATGATCGCGGCCAGCGAAAAACCGAACATCGCCACCATCGAATCGAACCAGAACGTGCCTCTGCTCGCGGCAACCGGCATTGCCGCACGCGGCGCTGGCAAGGTCGTCAATCCGCATACCTTCCTGTCCATCAGTACCACCATTGCACAGGTCAACAACATTGCCCGAGAACTGGGCAAGCTGGACCCGGAAAACGCGAAGCTCTACACGCAAAATGCGCGGGCTTATGCCAAGCGTCTGCGCGCCCTGCGTGCCGAGGCCCTGGCCAAGGTGAGTCAAGCACCTGGCGCCACCTTCCGTGTGGCCACGATCCACGCTGCCTACGATTATCTCGTGCGTGATTTTGGCCTTGAAGTGACCGCCGTGGTGGAGCCTGCCCACGGTATCGAGCCCAGCCCCGCTCAGTTGAAGAAAACCATCGACCAACTCAAAGCGCTGGATGTGCGGGTCATTTTTTCGGAGATGGACTTCCCCTCTGCCTATGTGGAAACGATCCAGCGCGAATCCGGCGTGCGCTTGTACCCGTTGACGCATATTTCCTATGGCGAATACACCAAGGACAAGTATGAAATCGAAATGAAGCGCAACCTCGACACGGTGGTGCGCGCCATCGAGGAGAACCGCGCATGACCGCCGCCACCCAGGTGCTGCCGGTTTGTGGGCCGCGCATCGAGTTCGAGGCGATCAATCTCGAACTGGGCCGTACGCGCATTCTCGAGCAGGTCAGTTTCAGCGTCGCGGCCGGCTCGGTGCATGCCATCGTCGGGCCCAATGGGGGCGGCAAGAGCTCGCTGATCAAGACACTGCTGGGGCAGATGCCGCATCAGGGTCGATTGGCCATGCATTGGCCCAGCGAGCGGGAGGTGATCGGCTACGTGCCGCAGGCGCTGGAGTTCGACCGCGGCCTGCCCATGACCGTAGACGACTTCATGGCCGCCATGTGCCAGCGCCAGCCCGCCTTTCTAGGGCTGTCCAAGCGGGTCCAGCCGGCCATCGAGGCAGCCCTGACCCACGTCGGCATGCTCGACAAGCGCAAGCGGCGCATGGGCGCGCTGTCAGGCGGTGAGCGTCAGCGGGTGCTGCTGGCGCAAGGGCTGATTCCCGAGCCGCAACTGCTGGTGCTGGACGAACCCATGTCGGCGCTGGACGAAGCGGGTATTCGCGTGTTCGAGCACCTGCTGGCCAGCTGGCGCCGATCCGGCACCACTGTCTTGTGGATCGAACATGATCTTGAAGCCGTGCTGCGCCTGGCTGACCGGGTCACCGGCCTGAGTCGCCGCGTGCTGTTCGATGCTGCGCCTGCCCAGGCGCTCACCCCTGAGCGTCTGCTCGGCCTGTTCTCCGTCCATCCGCGCAGCGAGAGCCTTGCCTGATGAGTTTCGAATCCTTCCGTGAATTGGTTCAACAATGGGCCGTTCAAGGCTACTTGCCCGAGGCGCTGGCCTACGGCTTCGTGGTCAATGCTTTGCTGGCCGGGTTGATGATCGGGCCGGTGCTCGGTGGCCTTGGAACGCTGGTGGTGGTCAAGCGCTTTGCCTTCTTCTCCGAAGCAGTCGGCCACGCGGCGCTGACCGGCGTGGCCATCGGCATTCTGTTGGGCGAACCCTACACCGGCCCTTACGGCAGCCTGTTCGGCTATTGCCTGTTGTTCGGTATCTTGCTGAATTTCCTGCGTAACCGCACCGGCCTGTCACCTGACACGCTGATTGGGGTCTTCCTGTCGGTGTCCCTGGCGCTGGGGGCCAGCCTGCTGCTGATGCTGGCAGGCAAGATCAACGTGCACATTCTGGAAAACGTGCTGTTCGGTTCGGTGTTGACCGTCAGCGGTCAGGACTTGGTCGTGCTGGGAATCGTCGCTGTGCTGGTGCTGGCCTTGGCGCTGCCGCTTTACAACCGCATCATGCTGGCCAGCTTCAATCCGCAATTGGCTGCTGTACGCGGGGTGGCCGTCAAGACCCTGGACTACTTGTTCGTGGTGCTGGTGACCCTGGTCACGGTGGCTGCGGTCAAGGTGATTGGCGCCATCTTGGTGGGTGCGTTGCTGGTCATCCCCGCCGCTGCCGCGCGCCTGGTCAGCCAGTCATTGAAAGGCTTTTTCTTCATCTCGGTGTTTATCGCTACCCTGAGTACCCTGTTCGGCATTCTGCTGCCGATCGTCTTCGACCTGCCTGTACCGTCCGGCGCCGCGATCATACTGGTCGCCGGTCTCTGCTTCGCCCTGGCCGCCCTGGCCCGTGCGCTCGTCCCACGCCTGCAAGGAAACCCGGCATGAACCTCAAACGCCTGTGTCTGGCCCTCGCCCTTACCAGCCTGCCGTCCCTGGCCTCGGCCACCCAAGTGCTGACCACGCTGCCGGTCACCCACAGCCTGGCCAACACATTGCTCGAAGGCACTTCGGTTGAGCTCAAACGCGCTGCGCCGGCGAATTTGCCTGCCAGCCGCCAGCCGTCGTATTTCAGTGGCCGTGGCGAAGCCAGCCTGCACAAGGCGGCCCAGCAGGCTGACGCGGTGATCGGCGTACGCTCGATCTGGCGAGATGATCCGCTTTACCCGGTGGCGCGCCGCAGCAATATTCGCATTGTCGAAATCGACGCCGCTCGCCCGGTCGATGGCGCTTTGCCAGGCATCGCCGTGACGGGGGCTGATGCCTACGCCGGCTACCCATGGCTCAGCCCCACCAATCTGGGACGCATGGCCGATGTGGTGGCTAATGATCTGGAGCGGCTGTCGCCCGCGGACAAGGCACGCATTCAGACCAACCTTGCCGGCTTTAAGCAGCAAGTATTGGCACTGGCCGCCGATAGCCAGACGCGCCTGGCCAAGGTGGAAAACCTGACCACCGTCAGCCTGTCGGAGCGACTGGGTTATCTGGCCAGCGGATTGAACCTGGACCTGGTAGATCAGCCGCTGCCCACCGAGTGGGATGCGGCTGCGCTCAAAGCCTTGGCCGATAACCTCAAAAACCAGGATGTGGCCCTGGTCTTGGATCATCGGCAACCAGAGGCTGCGGTGGCGCAGGTAATCAAAGACAGCGGCGCGAAACTGGTTGTCGTGCAGAGCGATAACGAGGACACACTGGCTGGGCTGAAGAGCAGCGTTGATCAGATTGTCGAGGCATTGGGTCAAGGCTGAAGGGGTCTGCGGACAGGCGAAGGTGACTTGGATTTGGGCTTGACCGCTATGCGGGATTCTACGAGCACTTCACAAGTCCAAGCTGTAACGCAGTACCCACGTGGGAGCGGCCTTGTGCCGCGATGGGCTGCGCAGCAGTCCCAGGACTTCAGCTTCGCACCTTATATAGCTGGGGCCGCTATGCGGCCCATCGCGGTACAAGACCGCTCCTACACGGCGCTACAGCTTGCACTTGTCAAGTGATCGCTATTTAGCTATCGAGCGCGCACCGCAGTGAGCCACCCACACCCAATCACCGACGCATACACCGCTCATAACGCCCATCCACCCGCTCGGCAAACCAGGCAGTGGTCAGCTTGCGGGTGATCTTGGGGCTTTTCAGCTCGATGCCCGGCAGCACGGCCCGCGGCAATGCACGGCCGGCCTTGGCATCGGCCAGGGCAAACACCTCCCGGTATAGCCGGGTATCTTCAAAATCCAGTTCAGTTCCCTGCTCCAGCTGACTGCGAATCTGCGGGTTACGCAGGCCCAGCTGACGACCCAGCTGACGTGCTGCCCTTTCGGTGGTGCCGGGCATGATCGACCCAGGCGCAATCAGGTCACCGTCCAGCGCCAGGTCTGTCCCGGTAACCTGGCTGAGCGCCGCCTGAAACGCCGCATTCCGGCTGGCGTACCAACCGGCGTTGAAGTCGGCGAACCGATAGAGCTGACGCTCGTAGTTGGCGGGATAGCCCAACAAATGCGCAATCCCGAAATACAGGCCACCACGGCGCGTGAACACTTCCTGTCGCACGCTGCCCTCGCGCGTGTAGGGATAGGCTTGCGCATGTTTCTCGGCAAAGTCGATGCTCACCTGCATCGGGCCGCCGGTATGTACCGGGTTGAGCCCCCCCAGCAAGGTACGGCCCAAAGGCACCCGCGCGATCACTTCATCGTACAGTTCGCTCAGCTGCTTCTCGGTGCGCACTGCCTGCAAGCGCTGTGCATAGGTCTTGCCATTGCCTGACGGGGTTTGCAGCGCGCCGTCGACCAGCATCCTGGGCACATGCACACGGGCAGCCCGCCGATTGATTTCCTCCCGGGCGATACGGCCCAGCTGGGGCACCTGGGGGTCGGCGTTGAAGGTGGACTCCTGCTCGGTCACAGCCAGTACCGCGCACAGGTTGCGCCTGGAGGGCTCGATACCCTGTGCCTGGAACGCCTTCTGGATATCAGCGGCCCAGCCAGCGCGATCACCGGCATTGGCGGGCAATAGCCGCATCAGTTCGGCGCGCACCTGCGCAGGGTCAGCTTGGGGTACGGACGCTCGGTGACCCGTACACCCTTGCAACATGGTCAAGGCCAGAACGCCTGCGACCAGCATGCGCCCTTTCAGAGGGATGCTCCTGCCAACGTGCGCACAGAGGGATCGATCAGCATGGTCTGTCCTGAGGGTTGAAATGCCCTAGCCTCGCCGACCCTGGGCAAGACGTCAATCAACCCGTCAGCCGCAGCGGTTCCAGGGCGCTGGTCAATGCCGCCAGCACGCCTGGCTCATGGTCATGGATGAAGAAGTGACCGCCAGGAAACATCTGCAGCGAAAAGGAGCCCTGTGTTTCGTGCTGCCAGGCCTGTAGCTGCTCGTGGCTGGCCCGATCCTCTTCGCCACCCAGTACGAGCAACGGGCAGCCAAGCGCGGGCCGCTGACGATACGCATAGGTCCCGCACAGCAGGAAGTCGGCCCGCAGTATCGGCAGTGTCAGGCTCATCAATTCGTCATTGGCAAGCACTTGTTCTGGCGTGCCTTGCAGCTCACGCAATTCATCGATCAGCTCGGTGTCGGACTTCGGCTCGCGCCAGCGCTGGCCGTCGTAGTCTTCCCGGCGAGTAGGCGCGGCAGTGCCGCAGGCGAACAGCGCCAGCGGTGGCGGGCAACCAAGCGCCTGCAGCTCATGGGCCAGTTCAAAGGCCAGCAGTGCGCCCAGGCTATGGCCGAGCAAGGCATAGGGCGTACTGGTCGCCAACCGCTGCTCCTGGGCCAGCTGCCGGGCCAGTCCCTGCATGTCGGTGTGCAGCGCCTCGGCCATGCGTGCGCCGCGCCCAGGCAATTCCACTGGACGAACCTGCAACCACGCCGGCAGCGCGCGGCGCCACCGGCTGTACACCATCGCACTGGCCCCCGAATACGGCAGGCACAGAAGATTGATCACCGTCACTGGGCGCCAGCTTCAGCCATTTTCTGACGCAGGCTGAGTGGGCGCATGTCGGTCCACACCTCATCGATGTAGGCCAGGCAGTCCTTTTTCAGCCCTGCCTTGCCCACCGCCCGCCAGCCCTCGGGAATCGCCTTGTACTCCGGCCAGATCGAATACTGTTCTTCGTGATTGACCACGACCTGGAACTGGATGTCTTCACGGTCGAAAACTGAAGTCATGTTGCCTGCCTCCTTGAGTGGGATTACCCCTGCGCACGCGGTGCAGGGGAACTTTCAAGTAGACGTGCAGGGCGTGGAAAAAATTAGGCGACTGGGTGAGGCCGGTTCGGTCAGGTATCGCGCAGCAGATCGTGGGTATCGAGCAGGCGGAAGGCAACCTGCGGATTTCGTTCGAGCCCCTTGCGAATGGCCGCCGGTATGGCCTGGCGCGTCTTGCGGCACAACCCAGGCTGATCGTCCAGTTCGATGACGATCCCGCGCATGGTGCGCACTTCATGGTGGCCCGGTGCGATATGCAGCCGGATGCCCAGGTTGTCATACAGCCGGCGTTGCAGGCGATAGAGGTCCTCGATGTCCTGAAGGTTCTCCAGGCGTTCGAGCAGGCGCTTTTCTTCCTGCCGGGTGAGCAGCAGGATGCGCCGGGCCGGCTCGCACTCGGTGGCCAGCTGATCGCGACCGCAAATGCAGGCACCGGGCGGGCAAGGTTGGCGCAACGGGACAGGGATGGTCATTGCCCAAGCATAGCCAGAATTGCGGCGCCTGCTCCAGGCCCGTTGGCATCAGGGCGCGACGCCCTCGACGATGATCACCTCGGCGCACGCCGCACCTTGGCGCAGGCCGCAGGCTTGCTGGTAAAGGTCGGAGCGATAGCAGGCCACGGCCTGGTCATAGGAGTCGAATTCGATGACCACGCTGCGTTGCGGCGTAGGCCGCCCTTCCATGGCCTCACTGCGCCCGCCCCTGGCCAGAAAGCGCCCGCCGTAGGCCTGGAAGGCCGCCGGAGCACGCTGTGTGTACTGCTGATAGTGGACCGGGTCGGTCACGTCCACATGGGCAATCCAGTAGGCTTTCATTCGCTTGTCTCCTGCGCTGGGCATTTGTGTATGATGGTATACCATAAACAATTAATCTCAGCACGAGCACCTGACATGCCTTTCAATACCATCGATGAAATTCTCCAGGATTATCGGCAAGGCAAGATGGTCTTGCTGGTGGACGACGAAGATCGGGAGAACGAAGGCGACCTGCTGATCGCCGCCCAATACTGCGACGCGCAAGCCATTAATTTCATGGCCAAGCAAGCCCGTGGCCTGATCTGCCTGACGCTGACGGATGAGCATTGCCAGCGCCTAGGCCTGGAACAGATGGTTCCGGCCAACGGCAGCATGTTCAGCACCGCCTTCACCGTCTCGATCGAGGCTGCGACCGGTGTCACCACGGGCATTTCCGCCGCCGATCGCGCACGCACCGTGGCAGCTGCCATGGCCGCTGACGCTTGCCCGGAGGACCTGGTACAGCCTGGGCATATTTTCCCGTTGCGCGCTCGCGAAGGCGGTGTCCTTACCCGTGCAGGGCACACAGAGGCCGGCTGCGACCTGGCCCGCCTGGCAGGCTTGAGCCCGGCGTCGGTCATTGTCGAGGTGCTCAACGACGACGGCACCATGGCACGTCGGCCTGAACTTGAGGCCTTTGCGGCCCGCCACGGCATCAAGATCGGCACCATTGCCGACCTCATCCATTACCGGCTGAGCACTGAGCAGACCGTCAAGCGTATCGGAGAGCGTGAGCTGCCCACGGTGCATGGCACCTTCCGCCTGGTCACCTATGAAGACCGTATCGACGGCGGCGTGCACATGGCCATGGTCATGGGCCAATTGCGCCGTGAAACGCCTACGCTGGTGAGGGTGCACGTGATCGATCCGCTACGCGACCTGGTCGGCGCCGAGTGGGCGGGCCCGGCCAACTGGACGTTGTGGGCGGCATTGCAGAAAGTGGCTGAGCAAGGAACAGGCGTGGTCGTGATCCTGGCCAACCACGAGTCCTCCCAGGCGCTGCTCGAGCGTGTGCCCCACTTGACCCAACCCCAGCGCCCCTACCAGCGCGGGCAGTCGAAGGTGTACTCGGAGGTCGGCACCGGTGCGCAGATTCTTCAAGACCTGGGCGTGGGCAAGCTTCGCCACCTGGGTCCGCCCTTGAAATATGCAGGCTTGGCGGGCTACGAACTGGAAGTGGTGCAAAACATACCCTTCGAGCCAATGACCGGCTGATTGCAGCGCCTGCATGGCCATCAACCAAATGATGGCCGGTAGCCTGCTGCTACTTGCGAAAAGTTTGGAATACCATAATATGACATTCCGTAGACCTTGAATGTGTAACCGCTGCTCCCCGAATACTGTTGGCGGGCGCACCACAAGCCCTGCCTCGAATAACAAAAAGCAACGAGGGCGTAATCATGCTGTTGAGCAAACGTGTAACCGCAGTGCTGTCGGCCAGCCTCCTGACACTGGCCTGCCAGGCCACCCAGGCGGCTGAAAGCCTGAACTTCGTAAGCTGGGGCGGAACGACCCAGGATGCTCAGAAGCAAGCGTGGGCAGCCCCGTTCAGTAAGGCCACCGGCATCAAGGTGGTGCAGGACGGCCCGACCGACTACGGCAAGCTCAAGGCGATGGTCGAAAGCGGCAACGTGCAGTGGGACGTGGTCGACGTCGAGGCTGACTTCGCCCTGCGCGCCGCCAGCGAAGGCCTGCTCGAGCCCCTGGACTTTTCCCAGATCCAGCGCGACAAGATCGACCCGCGCTTCGTTTCCGATCATGGCGTGGGTTCGTTCTTCTTCTCCTTCGTGCTCGGCTACAACGAAGGCAAGCTCGGGGCCAGCAAGCCAACCGACTGGACCGCACTGTTCGACACCAAGACCTACCCCGGCAAGCGCGCCCTCTACAAATGGCCAAGCCCAGGCGTACTGGAACTGGCGCTGCTGGCCGATGGCGTGGCGCCCGACAAGCTCTACCCGCTGAACCTGGATCGCGCCTTCAAGAAGCTCGACACCATCAAGCAAGACATCGTCTGGTGGGGCGGCGGCGCGCAGTCGCAACAACTGCTGGCCTCGGGTGAAGCCTCCCTCGGCCAGTTCTGGAATGGCCGCGTCTACGCCCTGCAGCAAGACGGCGCCCCTGTAGGGGTGAGCTGGAAGCAGAACCTGGTCATGGCCGATTTCCTGGTCGTTCCCAAAGGCGCCAAGAACAAGGATGCGGCGATGAAGTTCCTGGCCAACGCCAGCAGCGCCGAAGGCCAAGCCGAATTCGCCAACAAGACGGCCTACGCCCCGGTCAACACCGACAGCGTCGCCAAGCTGGACAAGGCCCTGGCCCCGAACCTGCCGACCGCCTATGCGCAGGATCAGGTTACCCTGGACTTTGCCTACTGGGCCAAGAACGGCCAGGCCATCGCGGCCCGCTGGAATGAGTGGCTGGTCAAATGAAAGTCGCGATCAATGCCCTGCATAACGCCCAAGGTGCCCCTTCGGGCACCGGTGCTCCCGGAGCCAGGCCACGGCGCGCCTCCCTGAGCCAGCGCTGGAAGGGCAGCCGCAACCTGCTGCCAGCCTTGCTGTTCCTGGGCCTGTTTTTCTTCGCACCGTTGGTTGGCCTGTTATTGCGCGGCGTGCTCGAGCCTACGCCCGGCCTTGGCAACTATGAACAGCTGTTCGCCAACTCGGCCTATGCCCGGGTCTTGTTCAACACCTTTTCGGTGGCAGGGCTGGTCACGCTGATCAGCGTACTGCTGGGTTTTCCGCTGGCCTGGGTGATCACGCTGGTACCCAAGGGCTGGGGCCGGTGGCTGCTTAACATCGTCCTGCTGTCGATGTGGACCAGCCTGCTGGCGCGCACCTACTCCTGGCTGGTGCTGCTGCAAAGCTCGGGGGTCATCAACAAAATGCTGATGGCCATGGGCATCATCGACAGCCCACTTGAGATGGTGCACAACCTCACAGGCGTGGTGATCGGCATGAGCTACATCATGATCCCGTTCATCGTGCTACCGCTGCAGGCAACCATGCATGCCATCGACCCGATGGTGCTGCAGGCAGGCTCGGTGTGCGGTGCCAGCCCGTGGACCAACTTCTGGAAGGTGTTCCTGCCGCTGTGCCGGTCGGGGCTGTTCTCCGGGGCGTTGATGGTGTTCGTCATGTCGTTGGGGTACTACGTCACCCCGGCGTTGCTGGGCGGGGCGCAGAACATGATGCTGCCTGAATTCATCATCCAGCAGGTGCAGTCGTTCCTCAATTGGGGCCTGGCCAGCGCGGCGGCTGCCTTGTTGGTGGTCATCACCCTGGTGCTGTTCTACCTGTACCTGAAGCTGCAGCCGGAATCCCCGGTTGGCACTGCGAGGTAAACCACATGCTCTTGTCTCCCAATGCCATGGGCCGGCCGCTTCGCACCGGCCTGTACCTGACCACCGGTGTAATTGCCGCCTTCCTCTTGCTGCCGGTGGTCTTCATCGTGCTGCTGTCGTTCGGTTCGTCCCAATGGCTGGTGTTTCCACCGCCCGGCTGGACGTTCAAATGGTATGGGCAGTTCTTTTCCAACCCTGAGTGGATGGACGCAGCCCTGGCCAGCCTCAAAGTTGCCGTGCTCACCACCGTTGCGGCAGTGCTGCTGGGCCTGCCCACGGCCTTCGCCCTGGTGCGCGGGCGCTTCCCGGGGCGCGAGCTGCTGTACGGCCTGTTCACCATGCCGATGATCGTGCCCTTGGTGATCATCGCCGTAGCGGTGTACGCCCTGTTCCTCAAGCTGGGCTACACCGGGACCTTGTTCGCCTTCGTGGTGAGCCACGTGATCGTCGCCCTGCCCTTCACCATCATCTCCATCATCAATTCCCTGAAGCTGTTCGACCAGTCGATCGAGGACGCCGCCGTCATCTGCGGTGCCTCGCGCCTGCAGGCCATCTTCAAGGTGACCTTCCCGGCCATCCGGCCTGGGATGATCGCCGGCGGGTTGTTCGCGTTTCTGGTGTCCTGGGATGAAGTGGTGCTGAGCGTGATGATGGCCAGCCCCGACCTGCAGACACTGCCGGTAAAAATGTGGACCACCCTGCGCCAGGACCTCAGCCCGGTGATCGCCGTGGCATCGACCTTGCTGATCGGTCTGTCGCTGCTTGTGATGTTCCTTGCCGCCGCCCTGCGCCGGCGTGCCGAAACCAACGCCTGAGCGCGCGGAGATTAACCCATGAGTGCAGTGATCCAAGACAACGCGCGTGGCAAGGCCCTGGTCAGCCTGCGCGGCCTGAACAAGCATTACGGCGACTTCACCGCCGTGGACAACCTGGACCTGGATATTCAGGAAGGCGAATTTCTGACCTTCCTGGGTTCCAGCGGCTCCGGCAAGTCCACCACCTTGTCGATGCTGGCTGGCTTCGAGACTCCCAGCAGCGGCCAGATACTCGTTGAGGGCCAGTCGCTGGTCAACGTGCCGCCGCACAAGCGCGACATCGGCATGGTGTTTCAGCGCTATTCGCTGTTTCCGCACCTGAACGTGCGCGACAATATTGGCTTTCCCCTGGCCATTCGCAAGCTGGGTACGGTTGAAACACGCAAGCGTGTCGATGCCATGCTCAAGCTGGTGCAACTGGAGCCTTTCGCTCACCGCAAGCCCTCGCAGATGTCCGGCGGACAACAGCAACGCGTGGCCATTGCCAGGGCGCTGGTCTACGAGCCGCGTATCCTGCTGATGGACGAGCCGCTGGGTGCCTTGGACAAGAAGCTGCGTGAAGACCTGCAGGATGAACTGCGCCAGTTGCACCGGCGTCTTGGCATTACCATCGTCTACGTCACCCATGATCAGGAAGAGGCCATGCGCCTGTCCCAGCGCATCGCGATCTTCAGCCATGGCAAAATCGTGGGCCTTGGCAGTGGCTACGACCTTTACCAGAACCCGCCCAACGCGTTTGTGGCCTCGTTCCTGGGCAACTCCAACTTCCTGCGCATCAAGGCCAACAGCAATGGCGCAGGCAGCTTCGAAGGCCAAAGCGTCGCCATTCGCCTGACCCCAGGCCTGGGCCAAGATCAGGATGCCCTGATCATGGTGCGGCCTGAGAAAGCCCTTGCCCTGACTGCACAGCAAGCTGCCGAGCAACCGTTGCCTGCCGGCTGGAACGAAGTCAGCGCCAAGGTCGGCGAGGTGTTGTTCCTCGGTGAAAGCCAAACCTGTCATGTGGTCACCGCAGGCGGTACCTCGTTGACGGTCAAGGCTTTGTCGGCGGCAGGCATGCCGATGCAGCCGGGCGACACCGTCAAGGTACGCTGGGCGGTGGCCGATGCGTGTATCTATACCCAGTGGGCAGAAAGTGACCTGAGCAAATCGGCCGGCGCTCACTGATCCAGGCGCCGCTGATCGTCCGTGCGCAAGTGCCTGCGCACGGCCGCCTGGCGACGTTGCCGCCTTGTCATCACACCATCACGCCACTGCCTTACGCTGCGGCCATTCCCACCGTGAAGGCCCAATCAGCATGGCCCGCCTGCTCGTCTTCCTGTTGACCGTGCTGCCGATGATGGCCTGGGCCGAGCCCGTGCACCTGCGCATCCAAGGCTCCAACACCCTGGGGAGTGCCCTGCTACCGGCGTTGGTACGGGCGCAGCTGCGCGCCGAGCACGCTACCCAGGTGCAAGTCCACAGCGGTAAGGCGGACAACGAGTCAGTGATCGCGGCGACCCGCGCTGACGGTGTAGACATTCAGGTCGATATCGCGGCGCATGGCTCAAGCACGGGCTTTGATGCCTTGGCTCGGGGCGAGGCTGACCTGATCGCCGCCTCTCGCCCGATAAGTGACAGCGAAGCACGGCAGTTGCAGGCATTTGGCGACTTGCGCTCCCCTGCAGCTGAACATGTCATCGGGCTGGACGGTGTCGCCATCCTCGTCAATCCCGCCAACCCCTTGTCTGAGTTGTCCCTGGATCAAATTGCGCAGGTTTTCAGCGGGCAGGTACGGCGCTGGGAGCAACTCGGGGTGGCCGGTGGCGACATCCACCTGTACGCCAGGGACGAGCGCTCCGGGACGTTCGAAACGTTCAGGTCACGGGTCCTGGCGCCTAAGCAGGTCAACCTGGCGCCGACAGCCAGGCGTTTTGAAGCCGGCGATCGTCTGGCCGCCCAAGTAGCAGTCGATCGCCAGGCCATCGGGTTTACCGGGCTTTCGACCCTCCACGGGACCAAGGTACTGGCAGTGGCCGATGGCACCGCTGCGGCGCTGCTGCCCGAACGCGCCTTGGTGGCCAGTGAGGTCTATCCGCTGTCACGCCGCCTGTTCCTGTATCTGCCCACTCCCCCAAGCCCTCAGGCCGCTGCATTGATCGACTTCATCCAGAGCCCCGCCGGTCAGGCTATCGTGGCCGAGCAAGGCTTTGTGTCACAGCAGATCGTGGCCCAGCGCGTGGCGCCTGTTGCGAACATGCCTGCCCAGTATCGGGCGCTGGCAGAGCACGCTCAGCGGTTGAGCGTGAACTTGCGCTTTCAACCGGGCAGTGCCGCCCTGGACAGCAAGGCTACCCAGGATGTGCAGCGGGTCATCGAGTACCTGAACCAGGCCGGCAAGCCGCACCGCAAGGCCGTACTGGTGGGCTTCGGCGACCCCAAGGACACACCGGGGCGCGCTGCCCTGCTCTCGCGCCTGCGCGGCGAGGCGGTACGCCAGGCACTGGCGCGCGGGGGTATCGAGGTGCTGGAAGTGGCGGGGTTAGGTGACCAGATGCCGGTGGCGGGTAACGAGATGGAGCAGGGCCGCTTGCGCAACCGTCGCGTCGAGGTCTGGGTCTATTGAGGCTTGCCGCACGGCGTCAAGACTGGAGGGGTCAGCGCATCCCAAGCCCTTCGCAAAAAAATGTAACAGCTGCTCATTCGGCGTGCCCCGCAAACGGATCTACGCTCAAGCCTAAGTGATACCGGGCCCCTCTGACGGTTGCCAGCCGCCATGTCGGATCACTGTTGCCACGCAACGTCGACCGATCAGGAGGGGCTCATGACAGCTCTGCACACCTTTCTCACAACACCTTTTCTCGGCACCAGCGCTTGGCTGTGGCTGGTTTTTGTCGCCATCGTCGTCGGCTTGCTGGTGCTCGACCTGGGCGTGCTGCATCGCCATGACCGCGAAATCGAAATGCGCGAAAGCCTGCTGCTGTATTCAGGCTACTTCGGCTTCGGCGTGCTGTTCGGCGTCGGTGTTTGGTACTACCTGGGCGCGCAACCGGCACTGGAGTTCTATACGGGGTTTCTCGTCGAGCAGTCGTTGTCGATGGATAACGTCTTCGTGATGGCGATGATCTTCAGCTATTTCGCCGTTCCCCGACGCTATCAGCACCGCGTGTTGTTCTGGGGGATTCTCGGCGTGGTGGTGTTGCGCGCGATCATGATTGGCGTCGGCGCGGCCTTGGTGCAGAACTTTGCCTGGGTACTTTATCTCTTCGGCGCCTTCCTGCTTTTTACCGGCGTGAAAATGGCGCTATCCAGGGAAGACAGTCAGCCGGACCTGGCCAACAATCCGATTCTGAAGTTTGTAAGGCGGCACATGCGGGTAACCGATCAAATCCACGGCTCGAAGTTTTTCGTGCACGTTACTCCCAGTGGGGAAAGCAATGCCGTGCGCCACGCTACGCCGCTGTTTCTTGCGCTTGTTTTGATTGAACTGGCTGACCTCGTATTTGCCGTGGACAGCGTCCCGGCGATATTCGCCATCACCCAGGACCCTTTCATCGTCTACACATCCAATATCTTTGCCATCTTGGGCCTGCGTTCACTGTACTTTGCCTTGTCGGCACTGATGCACCGTTTCGTGTACTTGAAGTATGCGCTGGCGCTCGTGCTGATCTTCATCGGCTGCAAGATCTTCTACCACGGCATGGTGGGCAAGGTGCCCGCCCTATTGTCGCTGGGCGTCACGTTCGGGCTGTTGCTGGGCGGTGTGCTGGTGTCGCTGATAAAAACCCGCGGTCAAGCCAAGGCCCCGGTTACTGAGCCGGATCAAGCGATTGAAACCACTCGGCATAAGGAGTATTGACCGCCATGCGCCGGTTGAAGTCCGGGCTCCCGTCGCCCCACCAGACGGGGCCACGCTCCCCCAGCGCGACCTTTGCCGCCTGAACCTGGGCACGGGCGCGAGCAAGCTGATCAGGTTCGTCGTTGGCCTTTGCGTCCTTTACCGCTCTGCGCGCGTCCATCAGGGCATGCACCCAGTGCTGACGCAGAGCGTCGGACAGGGAGGGATCGGTGCAGCGCCACAAGCGCCCCCGGACAACGAAATAGCGGCCGTCCGGGGTAGTGGGATAACGTTGGGTGGGCATTACTTGGCCAGCCAGTTTTCCACTTCATCAGCGCCGTGTTCGGCCTTCCATGCCTTGAGCTTGGTGTGATTGCCACCTTTGGTCTCAATGACTTCACCGGTGTGTGGGTTCTTGTACTGCTTGACCTGCCGAGCACGACGTGGCGCTTTCTGGGCCGCAGCAGGCGCAGCGGGCCGTTGACCGTTTTTCGGGTCGAGCAGGTTGACGATATCGCGCAAACTGTATTCGTACTTGGCCAGCAGATTTCGCAGTTTGGTTTCAAACTCGATTTCTTTTTGCAGCTCAGGGCTACCTTTCATGGCTTCCAGCTCTGCAAGTTGGGCAGCCAATTTCTGTTCCAGTTGACGAAACTCTGCAAGACGAGACATGGGGACGTTTCCTTTTCAGTACGACGGGCAATGAAACTTCAGTAACTTGTTAGTGCAGTCGAACATAGGCTTGGTTCAACCGGCTTGACTAACTAGACAGCATTACCGTCTGTCCGTCAAAGAAAATGTTAGTGCCCGGCAAGCGGTCTGTTGCGCACACCCTGCGGAGACTCAATCATGCCCAACCCTTCCCTTGGCCTTCTTGGCCTATGTTTGGCCAGCGCCCTGCTCGCGGGTTGCTCAGGGGCCAAAACCGCATCGCCTGTGCAAACACCCGGCGCCCCAATAAAGCCCGGCACGCAATGGCTTGAAAAAGGCGCGGCGCTGTTACAGGCCAAACCACCTATTGACGCACTGAATGCCTACCTGGATGGTTTTCACTTCTATAACGGCCATCCGGATATTCAAATGGAAGCGCATCATTACTGTGCGATCCTCAACGAAGACGTCATTCAGTGCGTGATCTACGATGGCAGCACGGCCACGGCCAAAATCATGGGCGTGGAGTACATCATCGATCAGAAGTTGTTCGCCCGGTTACCCGCCAAGGAAAAAGCGCTGTGGCACAGCCACGGGTTTGAAGTGTCCTCTGGCCAGTTGGTGGCGCCCGGTATCCCTGCGCCTGCCGAACATGCCTTGATGAAACGCCTGGCCACCACCTACGGCAAGACGTGGCATACCTGGCATACCGACCAGGACAAGTCACTGCCGATGGGCGTGCCGCAACTGATGATGGGCTTCACTGCGGACGGTCAGGCAGACCCGACGATGGTCGAGCAGCGCAACCGTCGCCTGAGCATCGATACCGCCCAGACGCGCAAGCAGCGCGCTGATATTGACATTCCTACGCCCGACACTGACGCCGACAGTTGGCAGAAAGGCGTCATCATTCAGTTGGATGACCCGACTGGCGCGCATTTGCACAAACCTGCCACCACTACGCCTGCCGATACCAACAGCCGCTCGGCCCATTGAGCCTGGCGGCATGAATCCAGCAATCAGCGTTGGGCCGCTGAGCCTGACGCAGGCAGATACCTGCCGATTTCGTACTTGCCGATCGCTGCCCGGTGCACTTCATCGGGCCCGTCGGCCAGGCGCAGGGTGCGCTGCATGGCGTACATGTAGGCTAACGGAAAATCAGCGCTCACCCCCGCACCACCGTGCAACTGGATCGCCCGATCGATTACGCGCAGCGCAACATTCGGTGCTACCACCTTGATCTGGGCGATCTCGCTGCGGGCCACCTTGTTGCCCACGGTGTCCATCATATAGGCCGCTTTGAGCGTGAGCAGGCGTGCCATGTCGATGTCCATGCGCGAATCGGCAATCTTGTCGACGTTCCCGCCCAGCCGCGCCAGTGGCTGACCGAACGCAGTCCGGGCAACCGCGCGCTTGCACATCAGCTCCAGGGCCCGTTCGGCCATGCCGATGGACCGCATGCAATGGTGGATGCGTCCAGGCCCCAATCGGCCTTGGGCGATCTCGAACCCCCTGCCCTCTCCTAGCAGCACGTTCTCCAACGGCACCCGCACGTTTTCGAACACCACCTCGGCATGGCCATGGGGGGCGTCGTCGTAGCCAAATACCGGCAGAGGTCTGAGCACCCTCACACCGGGTGTATCCATCGGCACCAGAACCATCGAGTGTTGTTGGTGCCGCGGGCCTTTCGGGTTGGACAGGCCCATGAAGATCAGAACCTTGCACCGCGGGTCACATGCGCCGGAGGTCCACCACTTGCGGCCGTTGATGACCCATTGGTCCCCTTCGCGCACTGCTGTAGCCGCCATGTTGGTGGCATCCGAAGACGCCACATCGGGCTCGGTCATGGCGAATGCCGAGCGGATTTCACCCCGCAACAAAGGCTCCAGCCACTGCTGCTTCTGCGCGGCCGTACCGTAGCGCACCAGCACTTCCATGTTTCCTGTGTCCGGTGCCGAGCAGTTGAACGGCTCCGGGCCCAACAATGAACGGCCCATGATCTCGGCCAGTGGGGCGTACTCCAGGTTGGTCAGCCCTGCGCCGTATTCGGATTCAGGCAGAAAGAGGTTCCACAAGCCCTCCTCGCGTGCCTTGATTTTCAGCGATTCCATGATGGCGGTAGGCTGCCAACGATCGCCTTCGGCAACTTGGCGTTCGAATACGGACTCGGCTGGATAGACGTAGGCATCCATGAAGGCAGTCACGCGCTCGCGCAGCGCTTGCACCTTGGGCGAATAGGCGAAATCCATTGGCGGGTTCCTTCAGGGTCGAATGACATTAGGGCAAGCCTAGGGCAGGCGCTGGTCATCCACCTAGTCTATTTTCGGCGTGTATTAACATTCATAACCGATATATGATCGGCCGATAATTCCAAGAACGAGCGGCGCTCATGAATCTCAGCAAGGTCGATCTCAACCTGTTCATCGTCTTCGATGCGATCTACACCGAAGCCAACCTCACCCGTGCCGGGCAGATCGTCGGCATCACCCAGCCTGCCGTGTCCAATGCATTGTCCAGGCTGCGTGAAACCTTCAACGACCCGCTGTTCGTACGGACCGCCCAGGGCATGGTGCCAACACCCATGGCGCAGAACATCATCGGCTCGGTCCGCAGCGCGCTGGCATTGCTACGCACCTCGGTGCAGGAAAGCCGGACGTTCAACCCCCTGCAAGCGAGCAAGACGTTTCGCATCAGCATGACCGACCTGACCGAGGCTGTGATCCTGCCGCCGCTGTTCCAACGCCTGCGTCGCCTGGCGCCTGGGGTGCTGATCGAGAGTTTCCTGTGCAAGCGCCGGGAAACCACCAAGGAGCTTGCCGCAGGGCGACTGGACTTCGCCATCGACGCCCCCCTCAACACCGACCCTCAAGTGCGGCACATCAAGTTGATGCAGGACCGCTACGTCTGCGCCCTGCGCCAAGGTCACCCGCTGGCCGACAGGGCATTGAGCCTGGATGGGTACCTTGGCATGACCCACATCCACATTTCCAGCCGCCGCAACGGGCTGGGTTATGTGGACCTTGCGCTGGGAAAGATGGGCGTGCAGCGCAAGGTGGCCCTGCGCTCACAGCATTACCTGATGGCCTCGCAAGTACTGCAGCAAACCGACATGGTGATGACCGTGCCAGAGCGTTTCGCCCGCCGTCATCAGTTGTGCTACAAGCCCCTGCCTGTGGAGGTGCCGGCGTTGGAGACGCACCTGTACTGGCATGAAAGCACTGACCAGGACCCAGCGAACCGCTGGATGCGCGAGCAGATTACCGAGTTGTGCGAGCGGGTAGTCAGCGAAGAGGAACGGACTCTCAATGGTCAATGAGAAAAGACCGTCTGAGTGTCGAGATAAGGGTGAGAATATTTTTTTCGTTATGCCCGATCCGGAGAATGCTTTTGCAAAATGGTCTTAAAACGCCCTGATTTAGAGCAAAAGTCTCTTCGTGACGCAGTTAATCTTGTTCAGGCACCCTCGCTCTCTTGCCAATGGACCTGCTTATGTCTGACGCCCCTCTCTACTTCGATTACGCTGCCACTACCCCGGTCGACGATCGAGTGATCCAGACCATGCTTGGATGCCTCGGTCGGCATGCCCATTTTGGTAACCCGGCCTCGAGCGGGCATATCTATGGCAGGGCAGCGCGCGATGCAGTCGAACTGGCCCGTGAGCAGGTGGCCGAACGCGTGGGGGCGCCGCCGGCGTCACTGGTATGGACATCCGGGGCTACCGAGTCCAACAACCTGGCGCTCAAAGGCGTCGCGCAGGGACTGGGCCAGCCTGGGCATTTGCTTACCAGTCAGCTAGAGCACAAAGCCGTTCTGGACACCGCAGCCGAACTGGAGCGCCAAGGCTGGGCGGTGACCCGACTGCAACCTGATCCATCAGGCCTGATCCATCCGGCCATGGTTCAGGACGCGCTGCGTGCCGATACGCGCCTGGTGTCGCTGATGGCGGTGAATAATGAATTGGGCACAGTCACCGACATCGCTGCCATCGGCGAGCGGGTGCGGGCGCACGGCGCCGTGTTCCACGTGGACGCAGCTCAGGCGGTAGGCAAGCTGGCCATCGACCTGGCTAGCCTGCCCGTTGACCTGATGTCCTTTTCCGCCCACAAGGTGTATGGCCCCAAAGGCATCGGTGCGCTGTTCGTTGGCCCGCGCGCGCGCGCCGGCATGCGTGCCCAACTGCATGGGGGGGGTCATGAGCAAGGCTTGCGCTCCGGTACCCTGGCCACGCATCAGATCGCGGGCATGGGCAGCGCGTTTGCCCTGGCCGGCCAACCAGGCGATGGCGAGTACCAGCGCTTGGCGCAGCTGGCCAAGCGCCTGCGCGAGGGCCTATTGGCCCTGCCCGGCATCACGCTCAACGGCTGCGCTACCCAGCGCGTGCCGCATACCCTGAACCTGTGTATCGATCAGGCAAGGTTTAACAGCGCGGCGCTCGCCACACAACTGGCGCTGTCGACCACCTCGGCCTGCAATTCAGCGAACAATGCGGCATCCCACGTCCTGCTGGCGCTGGGGTTGGACGAGCGCCGTGCCCGTAACAGCATTCGCCTGAGCGTTGGCAGGTTCACCACCGAGGCGCAAGTCGACAAGGCCATTGCGGTATTGGCCTCGGCACTGACCACGGCCAGCGCTGCACTCTGGTGAACCACGCCAGCCGGGCATGCCTTTACAGGAAGGTGAATACCTTGGATGCCGGGAGCCGCGATTTGCTTAACCCGGCATTGAAGTCGGTTTCACTGCGATAGCCCAGGCTCAGCAGCACTACGCTGGTGAAGCCTTGTTCGCGCAAGCCAAGCTCGGCATCCAGGCGCTGGCTATCGAAGCCTTCGATGGGGGTAGCGTCCAGGCCCAGGGCAGCGGCGCCCAGCAAGGCTGTACCCAAGGCAAGATAGGTTTGCTTTTCCATCCAATGCTGCAGGTCCTTGCGCTCGTAACGATGCAGGTCGGCGTAGTGGCGTCGGCTGTTGTCCTGCGCCGCCTTGGCCTGCTCATCGCGAAAACGCCCGTCGAGTGACTCCTGGGCGAGCACGGCCTCCAGGTGCGCCTGGGTCATGTCGGTGCGCGTGCAAAAAACGATGACATGGGAAGCATCGCGCAATTTGGGCGAATTGTAGGCGTAGTCGGTGTCGGTACTGATGGTCAGGCGGGCTTTGGCAGCTTCGCTCTGGGCAACGACGAAATGCCAGGGCTGGGAATTCACCGAAGATGGGCTGTGACGCAATTGCTCGAGCAAGGCATCGACCGTGGCTTGGGGAATTTGACGCGATGCATCGTAGGCTTTGGTGGTGTAGCGGCGCTTGGCCAGCGAGACGGTATCCATGGGCAATTCCGGACGTCGAGAGAAAAGGAATGCCCATGGTATCTTTCCTGCCACAAATAAAAACCGGCACAATCGAGCAACACTTTCACCTCTGGAGTGACAATGTTGCGTCTTGCCGACCTCGAACTGTTCGTGCGCAGCAGCGCGCTGGGCAGCTTCACCGCAGCTGCCATCGAAGCGAACCTGTTGCCCGGCCAGGTGGCGGCCGCCATCAAGCGGCTGGAGCGTGATCTGGACGTACGCCTGTTCGTTCGCACTACCCGCAGCCTGCGCCTGACTGCCGAGGGCGAGCGCTACCTGCCGACTGCCGTGAACGTGCTGGAAAGCCTGCGTCGCGGGCATGACGATTTGCATGGCAATACCACCGCCCTGCGCGGCACCTTACAGGTTTCAGCACCCTCGGACCTGGGCCGCAACATGCTGCTGCCCTGGCTCAGCGCGTTTCGCCGGGCGCACCCGGCCTTGCACCTGCGGTTCATGCTGTCCGACCAGATTGCCGACCTGAACCGTGATCCGGTGGACGTTGCCGTGCGTTACGGCCTGAACCAGGACGCCAACTACATCGCCCTCCCCCTGGCCGACTGGAACCAGCGCGTCCTGGTCGCCTCCCCCGATTACCTGGCCCGCCACGGCCGACCGCAGACGCCCGAGGCACTGCATGCCCATGACTGCTTGTTGTACATGCAGCACGGTCGGGTGTACGACAAGTGGCAACTTGGCCAACGCACGGTGCACGTGAAAGGGCCACTGATCAGTGATGACGCCGATGTGATTCGCCGCCTAGCGGTACTTGGCGAGGGAATCGTCTACAAGTCGTGGCTGGATGTCAGTGATGACCTCGCCTGCGGCAGGCTGGAAATCGTCCTGCCTCAATGGCCGGGCGAGCCGACACCTGTCACGCTGGTATGCCCGCACCGCAAGCAGCTCACCCCCGCCGTCACGCAACTGCACCAGTGGCTGCGCCAGCGGTTCGATGCACTGCAGCCGGCAGCCAGGCTCGGCAGTTGCACAAATCTTCCAGACACCTGTAGCCGAGGGCGCTAGGCTTCTTGTACAGCCTAAGCATCAGCATGCACACAGCGAGCCCCCATGAGTAACTGGATCGACCTCAAGCAGGACGCCGAGACCGGCATCGAGTCGATCCGCGCCCATTTCGTCGGTCATGCCTACGACCCCCATTGGCACGAGAGCTTTCTGGTAGGCGTCACCGAGCAAGGGGTCCAGCAATTCAATTGCCGGCGGGTCAGGCACCATAGTGTGCCGGGGCAAGTCTTCATGCTTGAACCTGGGGACCTGCACGACGGGCTCGCGCCCACTGAAGAAGGTTTTACCTACTCCACGCTCTACCTGGAGCCGGACTGGCTGGAGCAGCAGTTGCGCCTGCTATTCGAACAGGCGCCGCGTGATGCCTTGCCCCGTTTCGCCGACACGCTGACCCAGGACCTGCAGCTTGGCCAAGCCACCGCGTTTGCCTTCAATGCCCTGCATGCACACGAACTGCTCATCGTAAGGCAGTCAGCCATCGACGCCTTGCTCGCCTGCCTCACACGCCACCTGCACTGGCGCAAGCGAGTCGATCCAGACCCGCGCTTGCCGCTCACGGCGCAACGGGCCCGCGATTATCTGCATGACAACCTCGCACGGGATGTTGGCCTCCAAGAGCTGGCGACTGCCTGTGGCATCGACCGTTACCGCTTGACCAGAGCCTTCAAGGCAGCATTCGGGCTCGCCCCGCATGCGTACCTCATCCAGCTGCGCCTGGCCAGGGCCCGGCGTTTGCTTGCCAGCGGGGCCAGCCCTTCAGACGTAGCTGTCACCTTGGGCTTTGCCGATCAGAGCCACCTGGGCCGCTGGTTTCGGCGGGCCTATCAGCTCACCCCGGCATACTACCGCAAGCGCTGCTCAATCCTTCCAGACTGAGGCGATGCAAATGGCGAGCATTGGGGCTGACACCAAAGGAGCCCTAGCACATGACGCATTCTTTTCTGCCATTCGTTGCATTTGCCCTGGTTGCCAGCATCAGCCCAGGACCGACCAATCTGCTTATCCTTGCCCAAGGCGCCCGACATGGCCTGCGCAGCACGCTGGTGCCCATCCTGGCGGCATGCCTGGCCGCTGCGGCCACTGTGTTGCTGGTTGGCATGGGGCTGGGTCAATGGTTGACGCGCCACCCACAAGCCCAGCATCTGATGATGTGGGCCGGAGTGTTGTGGTTGAGCTGGCTGGCCTGGCAACTGCTGCGCAGCACTGGCGTTACCGGCGCGCCAGCCCAGGCGCGGGTGTTCACGGCAGTGGACGCGGCAACGCTGCAGGTGATCAACCCCAAGGTGTGGCTGATGGCCGTGTCCGTAATCGGCGTGTTTGCCGCGCCAGGCCTGGCGGTGTGGCAACTGGCACTGGTGTTCCTGGTGATCGCACTGCCGTGCATGACGCTGTGGGCGGTGCTGGGCGCAGGCAGTGCGGCCTGGCTGCAAACGCCACGCCGCCTGCGCGTGTTCAACCAGGCCCTGGGCGGCCTGCTCTTGCTCTCAGCGTGGGCTGCGGTATTGAGCTGAGCAGCCTTGTTGCTCGCAAAGACAGAATCAATGGGTCAGCGCATCGCGAAAGCGGCGGGTACTGCCCACTGCCAGCAACAAGCCAACCACTGCCACGCTGCCCCCGACCAGGCCGATAGTGGCCACGCCCAGGTAGCTGCTGACGATACTGCCCAGCAACGCACCACCGCCGATGCCGATGTTGTAGATGCCGGAAAACAACGCCATGGCCACATCCGTGGCGTCGGAGGCCAGCTTCAAGGTGCGTGACTGCAATGACAGGCTGAAGCTCAAGATCGCCACGCCCCAGCACATGCTCAGCACGGCGAACGCATGGAAGCTGCCGGACAATGGCAAGAGCAGCAGCAAGCAGACTGCCAGCATGCCGATCGAGCCCACCAGAAAACCTTGGGGAAAACGGTCGCTGTAGCGGCTGAACAGGAACGAGCCGACCACACCTGCGCCGCCAAACAACAGCAAGACCAACGTGGTGCGCTCACCGCTGATCTGCGCGACATGCAGGGCGAACGGCTCGATATAGCTGTAGGCGGTAAACTGCGCCGTGATCACCAGCGTCACCAGCAGGTAGGTGATGACCAGCGCAGGCCGCTTGAACAGTATCGGCAGGCTGCGCAACGATCCCGAGTTCTGGCTCGGCAACAACGGCAGCGACTTCATCAGGCACAGCATGGTCGCCAGCGCCACCCCAGCGATGCTCAGGAAGGTGACGCGCCACCCCAGTGCCTCGCCCACCACGCGCCCCAGGGGGATGCCAAGCACCATCGCCAGCGTCGTGCCGGTGGCCAACAGGCCCAGCGCCTTGGCCTGCTGCCCAGGGGGCGCGACGCGCACCGCAAGCGAGGCAGTAATGGCCCAGAACACGGCATGCGCCAAGGCTATGCCGATACGGCTGAACAGCAGCATCGCAAAACTCTGCGACAGCCAGGACAGCAGATGGCTGACGATGAACACCAGAAACACGAACAACAGCAGGCGCCGCCGCTCGATGTTGCGTGTCATCAACATCATCGGCAGTGACGCCAATGCCACGACCCAGGCATAAATGGTCAGCATCAGCCCCACTTGCGCGGTGGTCATGTCGAAGCTGCGGCCAATGTCGCTGAGCAGCGCCACCGGCACGAACTCGGTGGTGTTGAAGATGAAGGCAGCCAACGCCAGAGCGATGACGCTCAGCCAGCTGCCGCCGCCTACTGTGGGCGGCAAGTGGTCAGGTAAGGGTCCGTTCATGGCGTGAAACCGGTTCTCCACAGGCAAGGCAAGACCACGCACGTCCGGCCCCGGCAAGGAGCAGTATGAGCGTGTGTCTTATTAAAATTGGGGACGCAGGCATGGTACGCGTCATGCTCGGGCCTCACAACCGCCGTACCGAAGGCGTACCATGCGCAATCTCGGATACTGGCGCACATCAAGGAGTTCCACCCACTCATGGACAAGCAGCATCCCCAGCAGCAATGGCAGCAGGCCGTTATCACCTACGCCCAGGCGGTCAACGACTATGTCGCACAAGGCAGTGCGCACGGCTGGGAGCAGCTCGAAGAACCCCGGCACCCTGCCACCGAACACTTGCTGGACGCCTGGCGCGCCGCCTTGCGCAAGGTCAACCAGCCGACCGTCGAGGAGCACCAGCGCCAGGCATTTCGCCAGGCTTGGCCGCCAGCCCATGCGCCCTTGTTGCCCCTGCTCGACACCCATGGTCAGGGTATCGCCACGTTGCTGCTGCTCGATGACGGGAGCCTGCTCGCACGGATCGGCATGCCCCACGAGAAAGGCCAGGTGGTGCGTATCGATGGTTATACCGTGACACCCATCATCGGCGTCGAGCATTTCGGCCGTTGCCCGGCTCGACGCTTCTTCGCCCTGGCCAACGCCGAGGGTGTGCGCGTGACCGATGGATGGGGCGGCCCACAGGTGCGGCGGCTGGCGTGGCCTACCGGTTTGGAGGGGTTGCCCAAAGGCTATCCGTTCGAGCCTTTCGACCTGCCCCCCATTGCGACTGCATTGATACCCTTCCCCGATGGGCAACAGGTGCTGCTGATCAGCGACGAGGGCATTTTCGTGCTCTCTGAGCAGGGCGCGAGCCGGCTGCTGCCGCGCCAGGAGCAGGTCGAGCAAGCGCTGGCAGAGGGCACGGACCCCGATGACATCATCCTGGGCCTGAGCATGGCCCATGGCGCTGTATCGCCCGACGGGCAATGGGTCGTGGTAGGCGAGCAAGCCAACCGACACCAGGTGCTGGACCGTCAGTTAACGCCTGTTGCCAGTATCGGACCGGCCAGCGAATACCCGCACTACGCCTTGTTCAACCGTACCGGGGACCAGTTGCTGCTCAATGCCTGTCACTTCTACAGCGGTGCGTCGCTGGCCGTCAGGGTGAGCGACCTGGAGGGCCTGGATACGGATTACTACAGCCAGGACCCCCGCACGCCGGTGGTGCAGGAAGGCGCACGGATCTACGCAGGCGTGGCGCGCCAGGACGAGTACATCGTCGGCGATGCCTATGGTTATTTACGGGCTTTTGGGGAAGACGGTGGCGAACGCTGGCAGCACTATCTAGGTTCTACCATCAGCGCAATGGACATCAGCGAGGATGGTCGAACCCTCGTTGCCGCAAGCCATGCGGGGTTCATCTCGGTGATCGCGCTCGACAGTGGCCGACCTGATTGGCAGATCGGTACAGGCCCGCATGGCGAGGTCCGCCGCTGGCTGTTCTGGAAAGGTGGGGACAAGCCGCTGGCCTGGTAAGGCCAGCAACAGGACCTGCACCGTTTGATCCCGGTGCAGGTCGACGGCCGATCAGGCCTTGAGGGTCGCCATGTCGATCACGAAGCGGTACTTCACATCGCCTGCGATCATGCGCTCATAGGCCTCATTGATGTGCCGGATATCCAGCATCTCGATGTCGCACCGGATGTCGTGCTTGGCACAGAAGTCCAACACTTCCTGGGTTTCGGCGATACCGCCGATCAACGAGCCGGCCAGCACGCGGCGCTTCATGACCAGGTTGGCAGCATGCAGCGCAGGCTCGATCGGTTCGATCAACCCGACGAGGATGTGCACGCCGTCGAACGTCAGGGTTTCCAGGTAGGGATTGAGGTCATGTTGAACCGGGATGGTGTCGAGCAGGAAATCGAAACGACCGGCTGCCGCTTTCATCTGCTCGGCGTCGGTGGACACAATCACATGGTCTGCCCCTTGGCGGCGCGCCTCAGCGGCCTTGGCCTCGGAACGGGTGAACAGCGTGACTTCGGCACCCAGCGCCTTGGCCAGCTTGATGCCCATGTGGCCCAGGCCACCCATGCCAAGGATGCCCACCTTGTGGCCTGGGCCTACACCGTGGTGCTTGAGCGGCGAATAGGTGGTGATACCGGCGCACAGGATAGGGGCGGCGCTGGGCAGGTCCATGCCCTCGGGGATGCGTACCACGAAATGCTCGCTCACCACGATGCTGCTGGAGTAGCCACCCATGGTGTTGCTGCCATCGACCCGATCGGGCGTGGCGTAGGTCATGGTCGGGCCTTCGAGGCAGTATTGCTCAAGGTCCTTGGCACAGGCCGCGCACTGACGGCAGGAATCCACCATGCAGCCGACACCGACCAGGTCACCGACCTTGTGGCCGGTGACCTGGGCGCCTACCGCGGTCACGCGGCCGACGATCTCGTGGCCTGGCATCAAGGGGTAGACCGCAATGCCCCATTCGTTGCGGGCCTGGTGAATGTCCGAGTGGCACACCCCGCAATACAGGATGTCGATGGCCACGTCATCCGGGCGCGGGCTGCGGCGCTCGAAGGTCATGGGTGCCAACGGGCTGGTGGGGGTTTGGGCGGCGTAACCGATAGCGGTATACATAGAGACCTCGCGGTTAAGTGAAACGGTTCATGTGAAGCATTTTGTTCTCAGATAGGAACATTGCCCACCGCAGATTCTCCGGAAGCCTTGCCTGATTCTCCGAAGCTTCTGGTGCAGCCAACGCGCGGCGGGCATAATCCGTCCACCCATGCTGTCCGATTCTCTGCCCCGGTGCTCCATGCAACTGACCCGTCACGTCGACGCCAATGCCCCGCTTTGCGCACTCATACGCCGTCTGGCGGTTCGCCCAGGGTTCGTGCCCACCCACCTGCCCCTGGTACAAGTGCTGAGCTGGGACCACTACGTGGCCAGCAGCCCGCAGATCTATGAGCCGAGCCTGATGATCCTGGCCCAGGGCAGCAAGCTGGCCCGCCTGGGGCCCCGCACGCTCGAGTATGGCGCGGGGCATTACCTGGTGCAGGCGCTGTCGGTACCGTTCATGTGCGAAACCTTCGCCACGCCCGATGTGCCCTTGCTGGGCGTGGCAGTGGCCATCGACCGCGCCACGCTGAGCGAATTGGTGCAGAGCAGCGGCCTTGCCACCGATGGCCCGGTGCAGGCTCAGACGCCCCAGTCGATGACCTCGGCCGCCCTGGACGCGCCCATGCGTGAGCGGGTCGAGCGGTTGCTGGAGTGCCTGCAAGATCCTGTGGACGCCAAGGTGTTGGGGCCGGCCCGGGTGCGTGAAGTGCTGTACGCCGCCCTGCGTGGCCCGCAGGCCGGGGTACTCAGAGCGCTGGTCGAGCAACAGGGCCATTTCGCCCGCATCGGCGCCGCCTTGGCCCACCTGCGCGAACACTACAGCGAGCCACTGAGCGTCGAGGCTCTGGCTGGGCGAGCGAACATGAGCGTCTCCACCTTCCACGAGCATTTCAAGCGCTGCACGGACATGGCGCCCATGCAGTACCTCAAGCGCCTGAGGCTGCTCAAGGCACAGCAGATGCTGATCGGCGAAGGTATGGGCGTGGCTCAGGTCGCCCATCGGGTGGGCTACCAGAGCACGTCGCAGTTCAGCCGCGAGTATAAACGCCAATTCGAACGCAGCCCCGGCGAAGAACTGCCGTATCAGAGCCTACCGGTGTGAGCCCAGTGGGCTAATGAATGCGCCTCCATCCCCCAATGCCCAGCGTGCCAATGGCTGATAGGCGCCCTTTCGAGACTCGTAAAGTACACATTCCCGGGCGCTGACAAAGAACTCAGGCGGCGTGCTGGCCTCAGGGGGCTGCCCGTGAAAGTCGCGGGACAACGTCAAGTGGGGTCGAAAGGTGCGGTCTGCAACGGCGATACCCAAGGGCAGCAGCGCCTGTTGCAGCCCATAGACCAGTTGAAGAAGGGGCGCAGGCGTATGCTGCGCCTCAAGCACCAGGGCACCGGCCCTGTGCCACACCTGCAAGCGATCAAGCACCAGCCTCGGCGCCTTGTCGGGCAGCAGCAATTGGTCGACGGCAGCGCACACCGATGGGACCTGCGCCGCATCGACATTGCCCAGGAATGCCAGGGTGATATGGAAATTGGCGGCTGGCACCGGCCTGCCGCTGCGCAGCGCCAGGCTGCGTCGCCACTGGGAGACATCGCGGCGCTGGGCATCACTGACTGGCAGGGCGAAAAACAGCCGCTTGAACGGGCTGGCCGTGGAGCGAGTGTCCTGAGCCATAAGATCTCCTGAAGGTGAAACCAGGGTCGCGGACGATGCAACGCGACACCGAACCGGCCGGACAGTTTCGTAACAATAGGTACAAACTGCCGCGACGATTGTTTATGCTGGCGGGCTTATGCCATCGCGCATGGCCATTTTTCGACAAGTAAACGTCCATGAAAATTGCACTCGTTCTGCTATTCGTCCTCTCGATCGCCTACGTTCACCTGCGCGGCCGGGTGCGTCACAAGCTGACCCGCCAGCTGGGTGACCATTCCAGTTTCCTGGCCCCGGTCAACAGTTTCCTTTACTTGTTCTCGAAACATCCGGCCAAACCTTACCTGCCGGTCGAAGCCTTCCCTGAGCTACAACCGCTGCAGGAACACTGGCAGGAAATCCGTGAAGAAGCCCAGCGCTTACTCCAGGTTGGCGAAATCAAGAAGTCCGATAATTACGACGACGTGGGCTTCAACTCGTTCTTCAAGACCGGCTGGAAGCGGTTTTATCTGAAGTGGTACGGCGAAAGTCATCCGTCGGCCATGACCCTGTGCCCGCGCACCACGCAGCTGCTGCAAGGCATTGGCACCGTCAAGGCCGCCATGTTCGCCACCCTGCCCCCTGGGGCCAAGCTGGTTCGGCACCGCGACCCCTATGCTGGCTCCTACCGCTATCACTTGGGCCTGGATACTCCAAACGACGACGGCTGCTACATCGACGTCGATGGCGAGAAATATTCGTGGCGCGATGGCCAGGGCGTTGTGTTCGACGAAACCTACATCCACTACGCGGCCAACACCACCGAGCACAATCGCATCATTCTGTTCTGCGATGTGGAGCGCCCGCTCAAGTACCGCTGGGCCACGGCGTTCAATCGCTGGTTCAGCCGCAACGTCATGGCCGCCGCCGCGGCGCCCAACGATGCAGGGGACAAGACCGGCGCCATCAACCGCCTGTTCACCCGCATCTACCGCATCCGCGAACGCGGCAAAGCACTGAAGAAGCGTAACCGCACGCGTTACTACCTCGAAAAATGGGCAGTGGTGGCGGCGCTGGTGTTGGTGTTCATCTACATCTGAGGCTGCACATGATCAATCTCCGCCCCATGACGCCAGAAGATTTCGAGCGCTTCTGGCCCACGCTGCAGGGCGTGATCCAGGCGCGCGAAACCTACGCCCTTGACCCCGACATGACCTTTGAGCAGGCCCGCCACATGTGGCTCGAGCTGCCCCGGCATACACTGGTAGCCGAAGCGCAGGGCGAGCTCCTGGGCTCCTACTACCTCAAGGCCAACGCCGGCGGGCCAGGCAGCCACGTGGGCAATTGTGGCTACATGGTGACCGAGCAGGCACGTGGCCGCGGGGTGGCGCGCTTGATGTGCGAGCACTCGCAGAAGCTGGCTCGTCAGGAAGGCTTTCTGGCGCTGCAGTTCAACTCGGTGGTCGCCAGCAATGAAGTGGCGGTGGCCTTGTGGCACAAGCTGGGCTTCGAAACCGTCGGCCGCTTGCCCAAGGCTTATCGCCATGCACACCTGGGGTTGGTGGATTGCCTTGTCATGTATAAATGGCTGGCCGATGAGCCAGTCACGGAAAAGCCTGCGCTGCTCATTGGCCGCAAGAACATCGAAGCGCGTGTATCGCGTCGCAAGGGTCGGTAGTCAGCCTTGGCGCTCCAGGGTCTGATGCCCGTGCCCTGGAGCCAGTACACGCCAGATTCTGACGGTTCAAAACAGGCAGTCTTGCTCAGCGCTCGGGTTATAAGATAACGTTTCGTCCGTCGTCTTTAACCGTGATGCCCATGCCCCCTACATCCTTGCTACCTCCCCTCTCACACCAACGCTTGCAGAGCATCGACGCCCTTCGCGGTTTCGTCATGCTGATCATGCTGCTGGACCACGTGCGCGAAACGTTTTTCATGCAGTATCAGGTCAGTGACCCGATGGCCGTGGAAACCACCGAGCCTGCGTTATTCGTCAGTCGCACCCTCGCACACCTGTGCGCGCCGGTCTTCGTGCTGCTCACCGGCCTGTCTGCCTGGCTTTACGGCGAAAAACGGCAGCGTCGCGGCGAAGTCTCGATGTTTTTGTTCAAGCGCGGGCTTTTTCTGGTGGTGCTGGAATTCACCCTGGTGAACTTCGCCTGGACATTCCAGGTGCCGCCGACTGTGATCTACCTGCAAGTGATCTGGGCCATCGGTATCAGCATGATGGCGCTGTCAGCCTTGATATGGCTGCCCCGGGCTGGCCTGCTCGCCGTTGGGCTGACCCTCATCGCCGGGCACAACCTGCTTGACGGTGTGCACTTCGACGCCGCATCCCCCTGGCATGTGCCCTGGGCCATCGCTCACGACCGTACCTGGCTCGATGTCAGTTCCACACTGCGCTTGCGCACCTCCTACCCGGTACTGCCCTGGGTCGGCGTCATCGCCGTTGGCTACTGGCTCGGCCCCTGGTTGCACAGTGCGTGCACACCGGCACTGCGTCAACGACGGCTGCTACACGCTGGGTGCGGCGCCCTGTTGGGCTTTGTCGCGCTGCGCGCGATCAACGCCTATGGCGAAGCGCACTGGAGTGTTCACCCAGCGCTGGCGCAGACGCTGATGAGTTTCTTCAACATCACCAAATACCCGCCGTCACTGGTGTTCCTGACGTTGACCCTGGGCGTTGGGTTGCTGCTGCTGCGTGCATTCGAGCGCGCAGGGCACCCGCGCTGGATCGGAGTGCTGGCGATGTTTGGCGCAGCCCCGATGTTTTTCTATCTGCTGCACCTTTACGTGCTCAAGCTCCTGTACCTGAGCGCACTAGGTGTGTGGGGGGCCAACCAGGGGGCCTACTTTGGTTTCCAGACCATTGCCGCGGTTTGGCTCACGTCGGCCCTGCTACCGCTAATGCTCTACCCGCCTGTACGCTGGTTCGCCCGGCTGAAGGCGCGCCGGCGTGATCTGGCGTGGCTGAAGTACTTCTAGGCGGCTAAACCAGACCCTAAAAGCGTTTCACCCGGCGGCGCGATGGTCTACCATGCGTGCCGCCGGTTTCCACCCTCACATCAATAGGGAATCCCGCGTTCGTCTTGCGCGAGCCATCGGGAACTGCCCCACAGGAGATCGTCCTGCATGCTGCCCCGTTTCGCCACCCTGCTCGCTGGCCTTGGCATCGCCGGCCTGGCCCAGGGTGCACCCACCGCGTATCCGCTGACGATCGACAACTGCGGTAAACCCCAGGTGTTCACCCAGGCACCCCAGCGCGTGGTGACTATCGGTCAGGCGGGCACCGAAATGCTGTACGCGTTGGGCTTGGGTGCCCAGCTCGCCGGTTCATCGCTGTGGTTCAATGACGTATTGCCCGATTACCAGGCGCAAGACGCCAAGGTCCCTCGGCTTGCCGACAACGAGCCCAGCTTCGAGGCGGTGGTGGGCAAGCGCCCGCAACTGGTGACGGCCCAGTTCGAATGGATGGTCGGGGACAAGGGCGCGGTGGGTACGCGCGAGCAATTCGATGAGTTGGGCATCGCCACCTATGTGCTGCCGTCGGATTGCGAAGGCAAGGACAACCTGGTAGGCGCCGACGGCACGCGGCTGCAGGCCTTCCAGGTCGAAAGCATTTACAAGAGTGTCAGCGAATTGGCCAGCGTCTTCGATGTGCAGGCCCGTGGCGCCGCCCTCAATGACGAACTCAAGGGCCGTTTGGCCAATGCCCAGGCGCAGCTGGCAGGCGTGGACCTGTCAAATACCTCGGCGCTGTTCTGGTTCTCCAGCGCTGACCTGGCCACCGACCCGTACGTGGCAGGCCGCCAGGGCGTTGCGGATTTCATGCTGCGTGCCCTTGGCGTGCGCAACGTGGTGAGCTCCACCGAGGAGTGGCCAACCGTGAGTTGGGAGACATTGGCCAAGGCCAACCCAACCTGGCTGATCATTGCACGCATGGACCGCCGTCGTTTTCCGGCCGACGACTACCAGAAGAAACTCGACTTCTTGCGCAATGACCCTGTGACCCAGCACATGGACGCCGTCAAGCATGGGCGCATCATCGTGCTCGATGCCGAGGCGATGCAGGCGGGCATTCGTTTGTTCCGCGGCTTGCAGACGCTGGCGGCAGCCTTTTCCACTGGCGTTGCAGCCCCGTGATCAAGCGTCTGACGGTGACCTGCGCCGCATTGGTAGCCCTAGGGGGTGCGCTGCTGGCGGGTACTGCGATCGGTGAAAACCCTCTGTCATTACGCTTGGTCGGCCAGGTGCTGGCCAACCACGCCTGGCAAGCGGGCTACCCGCTCGACCCCATCGATGCTGGTGTTGTGTGGAACTACCGGCTGACCCGTAGCCTCGTCGCGGCGGCTTGCGGCGCCGGGCTGGCCACCTGCGGCGTGATCCTCCAGGCGCTGCTGCGCAATCCGCTGGCCGAGCCCTATCTGCTGGGCCTGTCGGCGGGCGCATCTACAGGAGCGGTGCTGGTGGGTCTGTTGGGCGTGGGCAGCATGACCCTGAGCATGTCTGCTGGGGCCTTCATCGGCGCCTTGGCAGCCTTTGCACTGGTGCTGCTGCTGGCGCGCGCCGCGAGCCCAGGCAGCACGGGGGCTCACGTCATCCTTGCCGGGGTGGCTGGCTCGCAGTTGTTCAATGCTGTGACGGCGCTTCTGATCACCAAGTCGGCGACGGCCGAACAGGCCCGCGGCATCCTGTTCTGGCTGCTGGGCAATCTCAGTGGCGTGCGCTGGCCTTCGGTCTGGCTGACCGTGCCGGTTGCCCTATTGGGCCTTCTGATTTGCCTGTGGCAACGCCGTGCGCTGGATGCGTTCACCTTTGGCGCCGATTCGGCAGCATCCCTGGGCGTGCCGGTACGGCGCACTCAACTGTTACTGATCAGCTGTGCAGCCCTGGTCACCGCCGTCATGGTCTCCATCGTCGGCGCGATCGGTTTCGTGGGCCTGGTCATTCCCCATGCGCTGCGCCTGCTACTCGGGCCCGGTCATAACCGGCTCCTACCGGCCAGCGCCCTGGGCGGGGCGCTGTTCTTGATCACCGCGGATATCCTGTCGCGGACGTTGATCGCCGGACAGGTCATCCCCGTAGGGGTGGTCACGGCCCTGATCGGCGCACCGGTGTTCGCCGTTATCCTGGTAGCCCGAAGGGGACGCGCGTGACCGCCATGGCGCCCATGCAGCTCGCCCCACTGGATTGCCAGGGCATCAGCCTGCACCTGGGTGGCCGCCCGGTGCTCGACGGGATCGACCTGACGGTGCACGCCGGTGAGACCCTGGCCATCGTCGGGCCAAACGGCTCGGGGAAGTCGTCGCTGCTCAAGGTGCTGGCAGGCCTTCGCAAGCCCGCCACGGGGACCGTGCAACTTCTGGGCAAGTCGCTCTCGCGTCTGCCTCGCAGAACGGTGGCAAGGGCATTGGCACTTGTCGAGCAGCATGCTGACACGCTCGATGCCATTCGAGTCTTCGACGCCGTGGCGTTGGGCCGCATCCCATGGTTATCGGCCTTGGCGCCGCTCGGTGACGACGACAAGGCCATCGTCGAGCACGCCCTGGCTGATGTGGATGCGCTGCATTTGCGCAGCCGCCTGTGGGGGTCGTTGTCCGGTGGCGAGCGCCAGCGCGTTCACATCGCCCGGGCGCTGGCGCAACGCCCCGCAGTGCTATTGCTGGACGAGCCCACCAACCACCTCGACATCCAGCATCAACTCGCCCTGTTGCAGCAGGTGCAGGGGTTGCCGGTCACCACGCTCGTGGCCCTGCATGATCTCAATCAGGCATTGACGTGCGACCGTGTGGCGGTGTTGAACAATGGGCGACTGGTCGCCTTGGGCAAACCGCTGGATGTGCTCACGCCCGCTTGCTTGCTGAGCACCTTCGGCGTTCACGCGCACGTGCTCACCGACCCGATGGACGGCGCTCAGGTACTGCGTTTTCGCTGCGCGTGAGTGCCTCCGTGCCACGCGGCGCATTGTGGACGGCGGGTAGGCTGACGGCCGTGCGTGTTGAATACGGGCGGCGGCAGCGAAGCCACCGCGCGCCCATGTCAGCGGTCAGTGAACCGTGTCGGTCGCCGTGCGGCACCATTGCGCCCGCTCCTGACCGGTGAGTGAGTCCGACAGTTCGATGAAGGTGGCTTCCAGTTCCGGTTCGACGTGACCGGCCACCTCGATGCGACTGAGCAGGTACTGCCTGACCGTTCTGGGCCATCGGCCCTCTCGGTGCGCGGCATTGATGATGCTGGCGGCATCCTGGCAGGTGGCGCCACGCCATATGTCCATCAGGCGGTTTTGGAAATCGTCGAACGACCAACCGTCTGTGCGAACTTCGAATTCATCCAGCAGTTTCAGTTTGTACAGGGCCATGTGCGGCATTGTCGCTCTCCCTCTGCGGCTGTGAAAAGTCCGTGCACGAGGAAGCAAATCATCACCTGCCTTGTAAGAAAATGAACGCGTGGTCCATCACGCCCACGTCAATGTAGGACATGTCCGAGCGCTTAACGCAGCCGCAGGTCCATGTGGGTTGTCTGCCAGACCGGGTCGTCCTCGACCTGCAGCAGGGTGAAGCCCTGTCGCTCCCAGAAGCTGACGGCCCCCGGCAGAAACGGATGGGTATGCAGGTAAAAACGGTCGATTTCTTCGCTTGCCGCTTGCGCCGTCAAGGCCCCGAACAAGCGCGCCGCAACGCCGTGCCGGCGATAGGCAGGCAACACGAACAGACGCACGACCTCGACCACACGCTGGTCACCGTAATCGAACTGAGCAAAACGATTGTCATAGGGCAGGTAGCCGATTACGCCCACCAGGTCTGCGCCTGCCCGTGCTTCGATGAACGCGCCGGCGCCTTGCAGATAGACATCATCAAAATGTTCAAGGTCCGCAGGTTTGGGCGCGCTGGCAAGCATCGGAAACAAGTCCCGCCGCGCGGCCTCGACAAAGGCCACGACCTCCTCACGGGTTTCTGGGGTCACGGGGCTCAGGATCAGTTCAGGCATGGGGCAACCGTTGCAGTGAAAGGGCCTGGTTCTACCGCAGCGAGCCCGGCAAGGCAAATGCAACGCTCGTCCAGGACGCGTGCGCACCCCTATAATTGCCCTACTCCACAGCCCACTCAGGCCAAGCCATGCCTCGCCCTTCGAAGTTGCTGCTCATGTTTGCGCTCATCGCCGCGGTCACGGCGTGCGACCAGAAGCCCACGCGTGAAGAACAGATCGTTGCCCAGCTGCCACTGCAGGAGGCTTATGACCACAACATTCAACGCATGGCCGTGCTCCTTGCAGGCAAGCACCCGGACGTGAGCCAAGCCAGCATCGAACAGGTGCTGCGCCGACACCTGACCGTTGACGACCAGCGCCAGGACCTGTTCCGCCTGTACAGCGAACAGAATTTTACCGATGCCGAATTCGCCAGTATCGTCGGCGCCTTGCAGGACCCCGCCAAGGCCCGCGCTTTGGAAAAAACCCCTGAAGGCAAGCGGTTGAGCGAAAAACTCACGGCACTGATGCAGCAAACCGCCGCAGATGCCAAGGTACAGGCGGTGGCTGAACAGCGCATGCAGGACGTGGAGGCAGAACTCCAGGCTCTGGAAAACCCCGCCCCCTGAGCGTCACGCGCTACGCGACGGCTATCGAGGATTGCTTGCCATTCTCCGTATCTGATGATTTCGAGGTCAGGATTGCCAAACACCAAGCATGGATTGCGACTGGACCTGCGCAGGCTCATTCTGGTGCTCTGTGCACTCACTGCACTGGTAATGCTGTGCGCCAGCTATTTTGCCAGCTACCGCGTCCAGCGCCAGTTGCTGATCGATCACGCGCTGGAAGCGAACCGGGTGTACGCCACCAAGCTGGCCAGCATCACCGAAACCTTCATCGGGAACGCCTTGCAGCAATTGCAGTTCAGCGCAGGTGTGCAAGGCCGGCAACTGAGTGACGCCGTGGCCTTGCAGGCTGAAACACACCGCGTGCTGGCGCAGAGCATGGCGTTCAATTCCACCTTCGTGATCGATGCCGACGGCACGTTGCTGTCCGTCTCCCCTGCGCCGCTGCGGCACCTGGTGGGCGGGCGCATGCACTCCCCGGGGGTCGACGAAGCGCTGCACCTGCGGCGTGCGCTGGTCTCTACCCCTTACGTCTCCGCTGCCAACAACTTGGTGGTCACCCTCTCGCAGCCGATCATCGACGAGCAAGGCCGTTACCTGGGCTACGTAGGGGGCACGCTCTACCTGCGCGAACACAACATCCTCAACAGTTTGCTGGGCGAGCATTTCTACAAGGACGGCTCATATCTCTATGTAGTCGACCACCAACGACGCCTGCTCTACCACCCTGATAACCAGCGTGTCGGTACCGTCGTGCAGGGCAATGCCTTGATCGACCAGTTGCCAACGCTGCCCAGCGGCACCCTGGCACTCACCAACAGCCAGAACGTCGAGATGCTAGCAGGCTTCGCCACCGTGCCCAGTGCCCGTTGGGGCGTGGTCGCCCAGCAGCCACTGTCACGCACCGTGGCACCGCTCAATACCCTGGTCCTCAACGTGATAGGTGCATCGGTGCCACTGGCGCTGGTCGGCAGCCTGTTGCTCTGGTGGCTGGCATTGGTCATCGCTCGGCCGCTCTGGCAGCTCGCCGCCAGTGCAAGGAGGATGGACAGCGCCAACACGGCCGAAGATTTGCACCGGGTGCGTGCGTGGTATTTCGAGGCAGCTGAGCTCAAGCGAGCGTTGTTGTTCGGCCTGAATTTGCTACACGAACGCATAGGCCGGCTGAACCGCGAAGCCCAGACCGACCCCCTGACAGGGCTGGTCAATCGCCGCGGGCTGGAATTCAGCCTGTCGTTGTTAGAGGCTGAAGGCCGGCGTTTTTCAGCCATCGTCATGGACGTGGATCATTTCAAACGGATCAACGACAGCCACGGGCACGACACAGGCGATGCCGTGCTACGACAACTGGCCCATTCGATGCGCCGCTGTTGTCGGGAAGGCGACTTGCTTTGCCGTACTGGCGGCGAGGAGTTTCTGATGCTATTGCCTGGCGCAGACCTGGCTGTGGCAGCCAGTGTGGCCGAGCGCCTGCGCGCGATCATCGAGGACACCCCGATAGCTCCGGTGGGCGACCTGACTGTGTCGCTTGGAGTGGCGCATTGGGAAGGCACAGGCGATGCGGCCGGCACGTTGGCCGCGGCTGACAGAGCGCTTTATCTGGCCAAGCAGAGTGGGCGCAACCGCGTTGTCGTGGCCTAGAGCTCCAACCGCCCCGGTCGTTTCTGGCATCCAAAGGTCGTCCTCGACAAAGCAACCCATAAGCGGGGCCGATCTACTGACAACCACAACAAATGATGGCGCGGCTCGACCGCACCACGCTCGTCATGGCTGCCAATGGAAAATCGGAGAGCACCCGCATGTCCGCACCTCACGAGGTATCCCCTGCCACCCTGCGCAGGGTGATCGCCGCTTCGGCCATCGGCAATTTCGTCGAATGGTTCGACTTCGCCGTCTACGGCTTTCTTGCAACCCTCATCGCCAGCCAATTCTTCGCCAGTGGTGACCCGAGCGTCGCCCTGCTCAAGACCTTCGCCGTGTTCGCCGTGGCATTCGCCCTGCGCCCACTGGGTGGCATCGTGTTCGGCGCGCTGGGAGACCGCCTGGGACGCAAGCGCATCCTGTCGCTGACAATTTTGCTGATGGCAGGCTCCACCACCCTCATCGGCCTGCTCCCAACGTATGCCAGCATCGGATTGGCAGCCCCCGTACTGTTGACGCTTGCACGCTGCCTGCAAGGCTTCTCGGCCGGAGGTGAATATGCGGGGGCATGTGCCTACCTGATGGAGCATGCACCAAACGACAAGCGCGCGTTCTACGGCAGCTTCGTGCCGGTCTCGACGTTCTCGGCCTTTGCCTGCGCTGCCGTGATCGCCTACGGCCTGGAAGCAAGCCTGAGCACGGAAGCCATGGCCGCCTGGGGCTGGCGTGTACCGTTTCTGATCGCCGCACCCTTGGGCCTGGTGGGTTTGTACCTGCGCTGGCGCATGGAAGAAACGCCAGCCTTCCGTGAAGCACTGGCGCAAGGCAAGGAACATGAGCATTCGCCCCTCAAGCAGACGCTGCGCCACCATGGACGCGCGATACGCAACCTGGGCGCGTTCATCTCCCTCACCGCACTGTCGTTCTATATGTTCACCACCTACTTTGCCACCTACCTGCAACTGGTGGGCAACCTGACTCGCGCCCAGTCATTGCTGGTGACCACTGTTGCGCTGCTGTTCGCCGCCGCGGGTTGCCCGGTTGCCGGCGCTGTGTCGGATCGCATCGGGCGGCGCAAAACCATTGGCTTTACCTGCTTGTGGGTGATGCTGTGCGTGTTCCCGGCCTACTGGCTGGCCAGCTCGGGGTCGATGTTCGGCGCCCTGCTAGGTGTGGTGCTGCTGGCGGTGGGTGCATTGTCCAGCGGCGTTGTAACGGCGGCCCTGCTATCGGAAAGCTTCCCTACACGTACCCGCTATACAGCCTCGGCCATTACCTATAACGTGGCCTACACCCTGTTCGGCGGCACCGCCCCGCTGGTCGCGACCTGGCTGATCGGGCAGACAGGCAGCAGTCTGGCGCCAGCTTTCTACCTGGTCGTCATTGCCTTGATAGCGCTAGTGGGCGGGCTGGCATTGCCGGAAACTTCGCGGATATCGCTGCACGATGACCCTACTCTCGTTGCGACTGGCAGCGCCGGGCAACCCACCGCCTGACCCGTAAGGGCTGCACCGGCGGCTGCACCGGCAACCCCGCATGGCGCCCGCCCTTCGCAGGCGCTTGCTTGACAAAACGCTCAATCTTCCAGGGGCTTGGGCGGTGCACTGGGCTTGGAGGGCTTGGCCGGTTTTGCATCCTTGGTCTTTTCCTGCGCCGCGGCCGCGGCCGGTTCGGATGCCTTGATCGCTTTCTCACTCGCAGGTAGGTCGTCCACCGCCTTGATGATGGCCTGGGGGTCGAGAACCTCCCCGGTGTCATCGTCCTTGAGCATGTGCCGCTCACCGTCCTTGCCAACGAGGATGACCTTGGTGCCTTTACTGGCACCGAGCTTGAGCTCGCGGATCAGTGCCATGGTGGTCTGCTGCTCAAGGTTCTTGTCGCCCTGTTTCCCCATCATCTGGGCGACGCTGTACAGCACGACGTTACGCTCCTTGAAGGCGGCCTGCGTAGCCGGATCCTCCATGGCCTTGGTAATGGCCCTGAGGGTGGGGTCGGCACTGCTAGGTGCGATGATGACCAATGGCCTTGCCTTGCCCAGCTCCTGGGCCAGTGGCCCATTATTGTCAGCCGCAAAAGCCGGGCTCACAGCGGCGAGCAAGGCGGCGAGGGTCAGTGACCGGACGAGCATGCGCATCTCCTTTTTCTCTCGATCAAACAAAGACTACAGACCTTGGAGAAAGGTCCGACGCAGGAGCCTAAACCAACCCACCCGGCAAGGCGCAACTCAAAAGTAACTGGAGGTGTCCACCCTGCCAGGTGGCGCCCTAGATAGCCCATGCATGCCTATGAGCATAGCTCAACACGCTTATCCTGCGCTGGTACGACGGCCTGCTTCACCTCAGGGTGAGATGGGCTCGGCCGCGCTGTCCAGCGCCTGACGCGTGATGGCCAGCAGAAGAGCGCGCTCGCCTGTCTGGCGTTGCTGTGAAATTTCTTCTGTCTGCTGCAACACCTGCTGTTCGCTCAGATCAGGAGCCTCTTGCACAGCCTCCAGCCGTGCATGAAAAGGGGCGTTCATCTCCTCAAAACGCTGCGCATGCACGTTGCGTACGTGCCTGCACCAGAACTCCCGATCCAACAGAGAGTTGGCCAGTTGCTCGCTGGTTTCTGCCTGCAGCACGCGCCTGGCTGCCCGCTCCATATGCGCTTCGGTAACCCCGGCTACCTCCCTGAATGACATGCCGCTGGTGAAGATGGGCAGGTCAAGGCGCTCGCGTAGCGCCAGGCGGTAAGCCAGCACCACCTCGATCTCGTCAGGATCGGCACCATCGGCCTGGCGCCAGCGCACGTCATCCATGGCCACACGCTCGACCTCATCCAAGCGCCACAGCTGCCGCCCCAGGTGCAAAAGAGCCTGTTCCTGATCACCTTGCTGCGCTTGGGCGTCGGCCTGCCAGACCCGCAGGCGCACTTCAAGGTCGCTGAAACGCAGAGCCACGCTGTCCTGACAGGTCAGTTGCTCGGCATCGCTGAACATCGCCACCCTCAGGTCGCTCGAATCACGCATGGCTCTTAACAGGGTCAGTACTCGGCCGGCGAGATAGCGCGCGCCGGTGCGGTGTTGAAAGTCGGCTGTTTCCATGAGGCGTTCGAGTAGACCGAAGAACTCGCCGGCGTCCTCCATGGCCTGCAGGTGTTCCCAGCACGCGCCCAGTTCGGTGCGATGGTCCAGGCCGATCGCATCCATCCAGCGCAGTCGCACCAGTACCATCGCTCGGTCACGGGCGCGGGTAGCGGCCGTGAGCAACGCTTGCGCCAGCCGCTCACGCTCAGCAGCCGACAGCGGATTGCCGCCCAGGTGGACTTCACCCTCCACCCACAGGCGCGATTCATAGAAGTTCTCAGGCAACGCCGTGAGCAGGTTGTCGCGCAAATCGACCACCCGCAGGGATGTACTCTCGAGCAGTTGGTAAGGCAAGCTGCGCAGGCCGGCGCCTGCTATACGCAACTCGTGCAGGTATGTCAGCCCGCCCACCGAAAACGGCCTGCCCAACGGGTTGCGTGAGAGGTCCAGGTAACGCAAGTTGCTGCAGCAAGCCAGAATAGTGGCCTGCCCCGCATCAAGCACAATCTGGTTGTGTGCCATGTTCAGCGTCCACAGATGTTCCAGCTGCAAGAGCGCCTGGGGAATCCGCAAGAGCTGGTTATCGGGAAGCTCGAGCGACCGAACACTGGTGAATGCACCCAGGAAGCTTTCAGGCAAATGGCGGATGCTGGCGTCGCGCAGTGCCAGTGAATACACATGGTCGAACCCTACCTGGGACGGCAGCTCCGGTAGGCTTTCGGTATGAATGCCAATCATGTCCCAACGATAGGCTTGGATAAGACTGTCGCCGTGCATGTCCTCATCCAGGACGTGCTGCCAGCAATTGCGCAAGGCTCGTCCAAGCGATCGGCGGCGTTGTCGTTCGGCATGGCTAGATCCTTGCCTGGCCCATGTGCGCAACTGCGCGCTGAGGAGCCGGTACTGATCCTCCAGGCGTCGCAACCGTGCTTCGATCCCCCCTGCGGCCGATCGCGCATCATCCAGCCACGCGTCAAGCTGGGTATCGGTATAAGTGGGGTACAGAAACCTCAGCCTTCGCAGGTAGGGGTTCGGCCTGCGCCCTCCACGTCCACTGAGCAGGTACCCCACGCGACCGTCGGCCAAGCGGGTGGGCAATTGCCAGCGGCGGCGAGTCGTGATGCCCAGGAGCTCAGGCAATGCTGCCCGGTGAACCTGGGCGAGCGCAGCGACTTCTTGGCGCAAACATTGGGCGAAAGGCTGATGCAGCCCCATGGAGGTCAGTTGTGCCTGATCATAGGCACTCACGATGGCGTCGAACAGGTCGCCGGGAGGACAGATCTCCTGCGCGAAGGCGTTTCTCACGCTGTAGCCTTGGGTTTCATGGAACAGCTGCAGCTCGGCATCCCCTTCTCCAACACTGGCCAGTTGTACGCCGTTGGACTGCGCACTTAACAGCCGCCAACGTACATTACCGATGCCGCCAGCTCGATAAGCGAGCAACCCCAGGACCAACTTGGCCAAATCCGTATCCTGGGACGTCCGCAAATACAGGCTTTCGAGGGCGCGTTGCACCCGAATGTACGAGCTGCGCTGACGGGCAGCTTCGGCCAGTTGCAAGGGTACGCGGCCAGTCTGACGCAGACGTTGCAGGTCGACGCTGCTCGCATTGGCCAGCAGCGTCTGTGCCGCAGCAGGGTACAAGCGTGGAAATACGCACTGTAAGGCTTGGATTTCCTGGCTCGAAGGGGGCGTTTGCTGATCCAACAGGTGCTGCATGACTTCGTACCGTTGTCCATCGAGCTGCGCCGCTAGATCCACATTGGACAGCCCTTCGCCACCGGTCAGCTGGACAACCTGCGCCAGCAGGCTCTGATCCTCGGCTACAACGCCAGTGCGCAACTGCACCAGCAGGTTGTCGACACGCTGAGCAAGATGCGCACGGCTGCTGGTGTCGATCAGCGCTGGCAAGGGGTCGGCGCCGCGAATATGCAAACCGCGTAGCTGGTCGTCGTCGAGCGCGTGAATGGCCATGACCTGCTCGATGCGCGTGTCATCGAGTTCTGCCATCGGCCCGCCCAATCGCCTGAACAGGTAATGGGTTGTCGACCAATCGAGGGGGGATTCACTCCACAACCGCCACGCACCTGCACCGTTGTGCTGTAAAAGAGGACCCATACCGTCGCGCGGCAACAGTTGCCACTGATCGTCGGTCGCCCGTTGCTGCACCGGGTAAGTGTGGCCGTCCATGCGGATCCATGCATCAGTGCCTTGGCGGCTGATTCCCTCGTGATCTGTCAACGCTTGAGCAGGTGGCGGGGCGCTTCGAAACGGCGACAAGTCCTCAGACCACAGGCGCGCGCCGTCATCTTGCACATCGGACTGGACCAGGCCATCAACCCAGGTCGAGCGTTTCCACGCCTTGGCCAAGCCATAACCCGCCCCTGCGGTAGCGCCAATCAGCGTGACTTCAGCGGCCACATGGGTCATATGATTCATGGCCTGCTCCGTCTCGCCCTCATGCCAAGCGTCCACCCCATGGAACACCTCCTTCAGCAACTCCCAAGCAGTCACGGCAAGCAGTACCAAGCCCAACCCAGGTAGCCAGAAGCTGGCCAATCCCAGCAGCGTCCAGCCTTCGGCTGCCAGGCGTTGCTCATGGGCACGCTCGAGCGCTCGATCCAAAGCGTTGACCGGAGGCGCCAGCGTCGCGGCATCGTCCATCACGTGTTGAGCGCGAGCGCTGGCGAGCGTTTCGAACACAGGCTCCGACAAGATGCTCGCCACCGGGTACAGGTCAGCCGTGGCCCAGACCGGCATGTCCTCATAGAACGCCGTTGCGATCTGGCTGAAGAACCGTTGGCTATCACGACGTCGGATGAAACGCGCAAAAAACTGCTGATAGGCAGGCTGGCGCAAGCGTTTGTTCAGCACGGTGCGTTCAAAGCGCTCCAGATTATCGGCAACGCTCCAGGCTCCAAACGGGTCACCCGGGATATACACCAGCACACGCTTGCTCGAGGTGTAGAAAGGTGCCAACGATTCGTTCCGCACATCCAGCACCAGAATCTGCTGCAATGGACAGTCCAGGATCTGCAGACGTTTGGGAATCACCCGATCGCCGTGCAGGTGTCCAAGCCTGCCGCTTTGCCACAAGTCGACCAGCAGTTTGAGTTCCCCAGGGGCAAATACGCCCTGGGCGTCAGCCTTGAATGCATCAAGCAACATTTCGTGCCGGTTCAGCTCGCCCAGTAGCGCTTGCATGGAGGCCGACGTCAGATGGGCGGCCAAGTGCTGCTGATAGAGCGCCCCTAGATCCAATTCCCGGACCCATTGGGCAAACCGAGCGGCACTAAGTCCCGGCACCGCGTTACCTGCCGCGTCATATACGCCGGCCATGGGCGGCAAGATCTGTGGCTGCATCTCTTGAGCGGTAAAATTTCGCAATACGGCTTCGAGCAGCGGTATCAGGTAGTACTCGCGCTTGGTCAAGGGCACCCGCACAGGGAAGTACGTGGCCAGCGGCACCTCGTAAGCATTGCGAAACCACAACTGGTCCACGCCCTGGGTGATACCGAAGCGCGCGCTCAAGGTCTTCTCCAGCAGGGGCTTGGCGAATGCGTCGATGCCTTTGATCGATCCCCACCGCGCCGCCAGACGGTGGCGGCAGGTCAGGCTGCTGTTGAGGGCTTGGCCTGCCTGGGTGACGAATGCCTTGTCGAGCTCTTTGAGCCAGCCCGGCAAGCGAGCAGCGATCAGGCCGTCCTGGCCGGCCTGCTCTGCCAGTTGAAGATCAGTGAGTGCGGTATCCATCAGTTAATCCCGTGAAATGATTGTGCACGGGAGGTTAGCGAGACCTAAGAACAAACCCGTGGCGACGGGGTACTACCTCAGGGTTAAAACAGCAGCATCTGGTCATCGATCAACGCAGAAAAGCTGTCACCCACAAAGGGAAGAATCGCATCGGCGACCGGCTGCAGCTGGCGCGAAAGATAATGGTCATAGTCGATGGGGGCACGACGGTTCTCCAGCGGCTGGGGCCCGGCGGTGGTCATGAGGTAGCTGATCCAGCCCCCCCGCTGGTACTGGAGCGAGCGACCCAGTTGCCGGTTGTAGTCATCGGCAAGCCGTGCGGCCCGTACGTGCGGTGGCACGTTGCGCTGATACTCAGCCAACGGGCGGCGCAGGCGTTTGCGGTACACAAGCGAAGCGTCGTGCTTCCCGCCAAGCATCTGACTGACGTACTCGCGTACGTATTCGCGGTAAGGCTCACCGCGAAAAATTCGCCGGTAGAGCTGCTGCTGGAAGGTTCTGGCCAACGGCGACCAATCGGTGCGTACCGATTCCAGCCCTTTGTAGACCATGTCTTCGGTGCCATCGGCACGCTGGACGAGGCCGGCATAGCGCTTTTTGCTGCCCTCCTCGGTGCCGCGTATGGTGGGCATGAGAAAACGTCGGTAATGGGTTTCGAACTGCAGCTCAAGCGCGCTCTCCAGGCCAAGCGTCTGGCGCAGGTGCTCGCGCCACCACCGATTTACCTCGCTCACCAGTGCATTGCCAATCTGCGCAGCCGCCGCTTCATCGTGGCCGGTCTTGAGCCAGACGAACGTCGAGTCCGTATCGCCGTAGATCACGTCATACCCGCGGGCTTCGACCAGGGCGCGGGTCTGGCGCATGATCTGGTGCCCGCGCAACGTGATCGAGGAGGCCAGACGCGCGTCGAAAAATCGGCAGCCGCTTGAGCCTAATACACCGTAGAAGGCATTCATGATGATTTTCAGCGCCTGTGACAATGGCGCATTGCAATCCTGCTTGGCTTGTTCCCTGGCGCGCCACACACGTTCGACGATCGCCGGTAGACAGTGACGTGTGCGGGAGAAACGCGCCCCTCTGAAACCCTCGACCGAACGCGCGTCATCTGGCTGTTGCAGCCCTTCGGCGAGGCCGACAGGGTCAATCAGAAATGTGCGGATGATCGAGGGGTACAGGCTCTTGTAGTCCAGCACCAGCACCGAATCGTATAGCCCAGGTCGGGAATCCATGACGAACCCGCCGGGGCTGGCTTCTTCGGGGCGGCTGCCCAGGTTGGGCGCGACGTAGCCCTGGCGGTGCATGTGCGGCATGTACAAGTGGCAGAAGGCAGCCACCGAGCCACCGCTGCGGTCTGCCGCCAGGCCCGTGACCGAAGCACGCTCAAGCAGAAACTCCAGCAACCGGGTGTGGGCAAAGATGCGTGTGACCAGTTCACAGTCCTTGAGGTTGTAGCGGGCCAGCGCAGGCTTGTCCTCGGCGAACATGCGATTGATTTCATCCATGCGCTGGTAAGGAGTGCTGATGGCCTTGCCGTCACCCAAGAGGGTTTGCGCAACATTCTCAAGGCTGAACGATGGAAAACTCCACGTTGCCGAGCGCAGCGCTTCGACGCCGTCGATCACTAACCTGCCGGGCACATCGATGAAGACATGGCCACCGCTACCTGACGCGCGCAGAGTCATGGGCGCCCCGCCCCTGCCCAGGTCCATGGCCACTTGTAGCTTTTTGCCGTGTTCATGCAGCAGGCGCAGATCGAACTGCACCACGTTCCAGCCGATGATCGCGTCCGGGTCGTGGCGCGCTATCCAGTGGTTCAGGCAGTGCAGCAACGCACTGCGATCGGCGCAGTAGTGCAGGTCGAAGTCAACCTCACTGGCGTCGCCGTTGGCTGGGCCAAGCATGTACACCTGGCGCTGTCCGCAGCCTTCCAGGGCAATGCTGTACAACTCTCCCCGCTCGGTAGTTTCGATGTCCAGCGACACCAGGCGCAGCGAGGGACGGTAGCTGCCGTGCGGCTTGAGCTGGGCATCGCAGAGCACGCCCCGCTCGTCCAGGCGTCCAGCGAACTGCACAGGGGCTGTAATGAAGCGCTCCATCAGGTAGCGCTCCGGTGGCCTGACATCGGCCTCGTAGACGTCGATACCTGCGGTACGCAGCCGTTGTTCCAGCTGCAACAGCTGCCGGTAGTGCCGGCAGTACAGCCCTACCACTGGGCGTTGATCGAACGTCTTCAACCCAAGCGGGCGCAGCTCTGCATCTGGCTCGTCGGCCAGCAGCAGCTGCGCGTGCGCTTGTTGCGCCTGCGGGACGAACGCCACGTTGACCTGGGGCGCCAGTCTCACTTGCCGAGGGCCCTGATCGGTGGCCAACCACAGCTCCACGCACGTGCCTGCCTGCGTGTCGTACCAGTGCCGGGTCAGGACGAAGCCCTGCTGCAAATCCACTGCCGCGCCCTCTGCATTCGTTGATGATAACAAGTGTAACGGGTGGCCCCCGGCGCACCGGGCCTGGCCTGTGAGACGACAAGATGCTCCGGCATCCAAACCCACGGTGCCCACCGTCGGTGAAGTGGCTGCGCTTGCCGTGTGCGGTACAGCGGGCTCAGCTGTACAGGTAGTTGATGTCCTTGAGCACCAAGGGAGGCACCTGACCGAGGAGAAAATCTCGCAATTTTTGCATCTGACGGGCCTTGGGGCTGTTTTTCAGCCAGGTCATGTAGTAGCCATCCCCAGTTGCCACGGCCTGTTTGAACGGCGTGACCAGGCGCCCGGCTGCCAGGTCGGCACTGGCCAACACCAGATCGACCACGGAGATGCCCAGGCCCTGCTGAGCGGCAGAGATACCTTGATCGAGCGTGTCGAACACCTGGCCCTGGTCGATGCTGACATCGAGGGCATCCATGCGCGCCAACCAGCGCCGCCAGTCGCGCCGATCAGGCGAGGGATGCAGCAATTCACAACGGTTCAGGTCCGACAGCGCAGGTTGCGCCTGTCCCATGTAGTCGGGGTGGCAGACCGGAATGAGCCACTCGTCGAACAGCCTGAAGCTCTCCACATCGGCCGCGAAACGGCCGTTGGCCAGCAAGATGGCGCAATCGTAGGGCTCAGAATAGAAGTCGACGCTGTCGATGTCCATCCACACGCTCGAGAGCTGCACAGTGCAGGTGTCTTCGTGTTTCTTGAAACCGTCCAGTGCCCTTAGCAACCAGCGCACGGTGAGCGTTGAAGGCGCCTTCAAACGCAGGCCGTAGCGATCCTGGCGCAGCAGCGCGCAAGCGTTTTCGATGATCTTGAAACCGACCTTGAGCTCTTGAGAGAGCAGGCGTCCGTGCTCGGTCAGGCTCAACTTGGGCCCTCGCCGTTCGAACAAATCGCAGCCAAACATGCCCTCGAGGGTCTTGATATGGTGGCTGACTGCGCCTTGGGTCAGTGCAAGCTCTTCCGCCGCCTTGGTGAACGAACCATAGCGGGACGCGACCTCGAACGCACGCAGTGCATGCAAGGCCTGAATCCTTTCCGACATTGACGCCTCCTGAGTATTAGCAAGACTAATAGTAGGTCATAGTTTCACGCGTTTTACAACCTGCTGATAGTTCTTGAAAATGCATTAAAAAAACATACATAACCTAGATCCTGCCTGAAACTGCGTAGATCGTTCATCAATTAAAAGTTTGGGGAAACCATGTTTACGGGATATGGACAATGCTATCGCCTGGATGCGTTTGAGCAGACCCTCGAACATGCGTGCATCGAACCACACTGGACAACCGCTGCACTGCAACACTTTCGCCATACTGTTGCCAATCCGGATTTCCCCTGCCTGTTCGGGCGCAAGGCGGTCAATGCGCAAACTTGCTACGTTCTTTTCGCCAGCGCTGAACAACTGGCTGATGACATCGCTCAAGGGCTGGCCAGCTATGTCGGGTTGATGGATCCGATTGCGCCTAAGCTTCGCATCGGCCACCCGTTGGTGGCGTTTCTAGAAACAGTGACCGACATGCCGCTCGCGCAACAGCAGGCACTTGCCTGGAAGGTGCTGCAAGGCGTTCACGCACGAGATCCCAACCCCTGGCCCCAGACAGTGCCGGCCGACCCCGCAAACAGCGGCTGGTCGTTCTGCTTTGCCGGCATGCCGCTGTTCATCAACATGAATTTCCCGGGCCACCAGCAGATGAAAAGCCGCAACCTGGGCAAACACATCACATTCGTCATCAACCCGCGCGAGAACTTCGACGAAGTGGCCAATGTCGCCACCACGAGCGGCCAGCGCATCCGCGAGCGCATTCGCCAGCGGGTCGGCCACTACAACGACGGGGTAATGCCTGACAGCCTCGGCTTCTTCGGTGAAGCGGATAACTTTGAGTGGACGCAATATCAATTACAGGAAACCGGTTCGTTGAACCCGGCACGCTGCCCTTTCCATGCCCGGACCGCAGTGCCTGCCACCCCCGACAACATGATCGAGAACTGACGTGAATACCGCCCTGACTGCCTCCTACGTCCTTACCGTCCTGCTGCTGATCGCCACTCCAGGTCCGGTCGTGGCATTGATCGTCAATACCGCAGCCGCTTCTGGCTCACGCAAGGCCATTTTCACGGCCTTGGGCACCAACTGGGCCTCGCTGGTACTGATCGGCGCAGCGGCGTGGATCATCCTCACCAGCGCGGCCATCGACAGGGCGTGGCTTAGTGCCATGAGCCTGTTGGGTTGCCTGTTCATCGGCTATATCGCCGTCGGCACGCTCAGGGAGGCGCTCGCAAGCCCGCAGCCAGACCAACGGCCCGAAAGCGCCAAACCCGTGAGCCGCGGGGGGCTGTGGCAAGGCTTCATGGTGGGGATCTCCAACCCCAAGGACATCATTTTCTTCATCGCCTTTTTCCCGCAGTTCATCCAGATCACCGAGTCGTTCGGCAAAAGCATGGTCGTGCTTTCACTGCTCTGGATCGTGATCGACTTCGCCGTGCTGAGTCTTTATATCTTTGCCATCGGCAAGATCGCGTCAGCGCGCAGCCAACGATTCATCAGCCTTGCGTCCGGCGTGGCATTGCTGTTGATCGCCATCGGCGGGCTTTTGTACAACCTCAAGGAGCTTACCGCCTAGCCCCTTGCCTGACGCGCTGTCTTGCCAGGAGTCCCGATGTCCACTCCCAGTCGCCAAGGGCTTGCGCCTTTGCAGCTTGAGTACCAACAGCTGCTTGCCCAGGCCACCCAGTGCGCCACCCAACGCGTTCGGGTACACGAAACCGGGTTCAGCTCGGCCGTCGTCAATACCGACGCCTTGGGCCTTCGCTACAGCCATTTCAACGGCCGGCGGTTTTCGGTGGCTGAACGCGACAGCACTGCGCGGATCAATCTGCTGGTCGGAGGCTCGGTGGCGATGGGCATCGGGGCCAGTTCCGATGAATACACCGTGGCCTCGCAGCTGTCGGCGCTGACCGGAGAACTCTGGCTGAGCCTGGCCGGGTGCGGGCTGGATGCGAGCCAGGAACTATTGATGTTCCTCACTCATGAGCACCGCCTGGCACCGCTGGGACATGTGGTCATACTCAGCGGACTCAACAGCCTGGCACACGAAGCGCTTTGGGACATCAGCGCCTGCTCACATGAGCCTCAGCAGATCAATGACTGGCAAACGTCGCTGGCCGGTTCAGAGCAAGCCCAGGCAGCACCACAGCCTGGCCTGAGCCTCTGGCAGCGGCTGAGCCAGGTGCTGGCACCTCCGGCCGCCGCGCCTCGGCCACGTCGGCCCTTCGAGGCACTTTCCCCAGCAGAAAAACGCACCGCCCAGGCAGCCGACCATATTGCTCGCTCAGTGCAGCAATGGGATCGACTGCTAGGCAGCGCTCACACTACCCTCACCTTCATCCTTCAACCCCTGGTGCACTGGTGTCGCGATACCCTGCCAGCGGGTGAGCAGTTCATGCTCAGCGCACTTCAGCAAACGCCAGGGAACATCGACCGCTTGCTCGAAGGCGTTTTCGATCGCAAGGTGCATGCGGCATTCTTTCGCCGCATTCGCGAACAAGCCGCACCGGTGCCCTGCTTCGACATGAACTGCATGCTCGACAGCTCGCCAGCCTTCGGTTCGGACCTGTTCATCGACCGCTTGCACCTCAACGACATGGGGCAGACCGCGCTGGCCAACGTGATCACGGCCAAGCTCGGCCTTGCCCGGGAAAAACCACTGTCCGCGAGCACTCTATAGTGCTCTACTGATTGACAATCGTCGGGTGGTCTTTCGGACGGCCCTGTTGCATGGATAGAATAGTCCGTCGTTCCGATTGCCTGAGGCGTACGCTTGACTGTCATGAATAGAGAAGCCGTCCATCCTTGCCTGGCAACTGGCGAGGCGAGCCTGTGAGTCGCTTGCCGCAGATGGCGCTGATGCTGGCCGCGCTGCTGCCTACGGCGGGGCACGCACTGGAAGTGTCCATCGACCCCCATGCCGATCTGCTCTACCGCCAGGCACTGCCTCTTCTGGAACAGGCAGATACTCAAGAGGACGAAAGCGTCTTGCGCACAGCCCTGGATAGCGACCCAGAGCTGCGGCGCCAGGGGCAGGCCATGGCCCACACGTTGCCGACTGCGGTGGCACTGCTCAAGAAATCGGTCGCACTCGGCCACCCAGTGGCGCAGTACCGTCTGGCGCTTTACTACATGACTTACTTGCCTGCCGCGCAGATACCCGACGCCGCCTGCCCTCTGCTCCAGGCAAGCCTCGACCAAGGGTTTGCGCCGTCGGCACCAGCCATTGCCACCTGGTGCCCACCTTACAACGCCAGCGCCCAGTACCGCGCCGCACTGGAGGCCGTACCGAGCATGGCAACCCTCTATGCGCCCTACTATCCCCAGCCTGCCACCCGCATGGCCTGCAGCCGCAGCCAGCCCCAGGGCCTTGAGATGCTATGGGGGCGACAGCGCGATTATCAGGCCGAGGTCTACCGCCTGCTGGGTGATCTGGATCCGCAACATCGCCACTCATTGCTGCAAAAAGCGGTAGAGACCAATGGCTGTGTAACGGCGCAGCAGCATTTGACCAGCCGGCCTTGACCCCAGGCCGCCGGGGGCCTCAGCGCGGCGCACCAAATGGGTGACAACAGAGCAAGAACGTTCAAGCCATCACCTGTGGTGGCTTGGCATGCTGGCCTGCCTTGTCCACATGCCCGCTTCCTATGCCGTCCATCGCACGTCACGCCTTTTTGCAGGGCGCCATCGCCATCATGCCGCTGTCGCTTGCCGTCGCGCCCTGGGGCCTGCTGGCCGGCTCCATGGCCATCGAAGCCAACCTCAGCGCCTGGGAAAGCCAGGGGCTCTCGGCGATCGTCTTTGCCGGCGCTGCGCAGCTGGTGGCCATCGGCATGCTCAAAAGTGGTGCCAGCCTGGCCTCCATACTGCTGACAACCTTGTTACTCACCTCACAGCACCTGCTTTACGGGCTGTCGATGCGCCCAGCGCTCTCCCCCTTGCCACTGCACTGGCGCCTGGGGCTTGGATTTCTGCTGACCGATGAGTTCTTTGCCCTGACCAGTCGGCACGACCACCAGCATTTCAATCGCTGGTATGCCTTAGGTCTAGGCTTCACATTCTACGTTGCATGGAATCTGTTCACGTGGGTCGGAATCGTGCTGGGGCAAAGCATTCCACACCTTGATCAGCTAGGCCTGGACTTCTCCATCGTCGCCACTTTCGTCGCCTTGATCACGCCCCTGGTACGTAATCTGCCTACGCTCGCGTGCGTCGCCGTTTCACTGGCCGCTTCAGTACTGCTCAGCCATTGGCAGTGGGAAACGGCCTTGGTCAGCGCCGGCCTGCTTGGGATGAGCACCGGCTTCGCATGCCAGAAACTTCGGAGGACCGTTTGATGACCTGGCTGCTCATCATCGGCATGGGCATAGTGGTGTTCCTCAATCGCTATGCTTTTCTCGAACCGCGCCTACCGTTGCGCCTGAGCGCCCATGCGCGTCAATTCCTGGGCTTTGCGGTGCCAGGTATGCTCACGGCCATCTGCGGCCCTATCATCTTCTTGCCAGGGCATACGCTTAACCTGCAACCGCTCAACCGTACCTGCTGGGGGCGGTGGTGGCTGCCGCACTGGTGTGGTTGACCCGTAGCGTGATGCTGAGCATGCTGTTGAGCATGTTGATTTTCTTCGTCCTGCGAAGCGTCCTTTCATGAACACCACTACCCGTGAGCAAACGCATCTATGGCAGGCACCGGCGCTGGGCGATGTGGAAATGCTGCACGCCCAGTATGTGCAACAACGGTTTGCACCACACGTGCATGAAGGCTATGTGTTCACCGTGATCGAATCCGGTGCCCAGCGTTTCTGGCACCGGGGCAGCGAGCATCTTGCACCGGTTGGCAGCATGGTCCTGATCAATCCGGACGAACTGCATACCGGTGCCAAGGCCCACGAGGCCGGGTGGCGTTATCGCGGGTTCTACCCTGAACATGAGCGCGTTACCGGTGTGCTGGATGAATTGGAACTGGGCCATGGGGGGATGCCGCGCTTTCGCGATAGCGTGATCCATGATGCTGGCCTTGCCAGCGCCTTCAGCCAACTGCATCAGCTGTCCGAAAGCAGCGCCAGCGCACTGCAACAGCAAACCGTATGGCGCCAGGCGGTGTTGGCGCTGGTTCAACGCCACGGACGCCTGGCCGATCTGTCTGCCCCTGGTCGCGAGCCTCGTGCTGTTGCACGCGCACGAGAGTTGCTCGAAACCCACTTGGCTGACCCGCCGTCGCTGGAGTTACTGGCGGCTGCCGTCAACCTGTCGCCGTTTCACTTCGCACGGGTGTTTCGCCAGGCAACGGGCATGCCCCCTCACGCCTGGCTCAAGCAGCGACGCCTTGTAAGGGCCAGGGAGCTGCTCAAGGAGGGGCAGCCGCCTGCGACAGTGGCGTTCAGCCTGGGCTTTGCCGACCAGAGCCATCTGAACAGACAGTTCAAGCAAGCCTATGGCATCACCCCGGGGGCCTACCGGCTAGCCTGCTTCGCCGCGTGAGCGCGTCAATGCGGCGCAGGCGTCTGGCCATGGCGCTGCTACACTCAAAAGGCTGAAAGGAGGAGCCGTCATGTCCGAAAGAGAGATCACCACCCTTCTGTCACTGATGAACCAGCGGCAAGCGTGCCTTAGCACTGCTTGCAAGGAGATTGCCGACTGGATCGATCGCCAGGGCGACCTGCCGGCGGCCGGCAAAATAAGGGCAAGCCTGAAGGCCTTGGAAGCTGACGAAGCACGTGTGCGGCGTGCGCTGACGTCATTGACGCTGGACAGGCCACTGCCGAAATTTCGCAGTTGACCCAGCTGGGGCCGCAAGGCAGCCCCGCCAGGTGTTACGGGTGGCTCATGTGCATATGTTCATGCTCACCTTGCGCCTGCGCAGTGAGCGCGCGTACCTGAGCTTGCACGGCCACTGTCTCGGCGGTGCCATCGGCGGTTTCTACCGTCAGCGTCAGCGGAACCTGCTGGCCTTCCTTCACCTGATCGTTCAAGCCCATCAGCATCACGTGCAGGCCATTGGGGTCCAGGGTGACAGGCTTACCGGCCGGCAGCGCGACAGCCTTGACCTCACGCATGCCCATGACGTCCCCGTTCATGGTCATTTCATGCACTTGTACAGTCTTGGCCACAGGCGAGGCGACACTGACCAGCTTGCTGTCGCTACTGGCGGTAATGGTCATGAAGGCACCGGTCGACTGCTGGTGAGGCACGCTGGCGCGCACCCACGCCTCGCTGACTGTGGTCTGGGCCATTACCGGCCCAGTGAGGCCCAGCAGGACCAACGCAGCCAGGCCGCGCTTAACGGATTGCAATGACATTCAGCAGATCTCCATCAGGGTAACCAGGTCTTCGGCACATTCCTTGGCTGTGAGGGAATGCCCGAGGCTCAGCCGCAGGGTGCCACGGGTGTCGTAAACGTAGCTGGTGGACGAATGTGAAATGGTATAGGTGTCACCGGCCGGGACTTTTTCGTAGAACACCTTGAACTCCCTGGCCACGGCGTCGATTTCTTCAGGCGTACCGGTGAGCGCGACGAAGGTCGGGTCGAACGCCTTGACGTAGGCATCGAGCACTTGCGGCGTATCGCGTTCTGGATCGAGGGTAATGAATACCACCTGGAACAGATCACGGTCTCGGCCGCGCAGCAGTTTGCGGATCTGGGCGGCTCGTGCCAGGGTGGTCGGGCAGATGGCCGGGCACTGGGTGAAGCCGAAGAAGACCATCGGCATGCTGCCGTAGAAGCTTGACAGGGTACGGACGTTGCCTTGGGGATCGCGCAGCGAGAACTTGCGCCCAAGGATTTCGTTGCTCATGTTCTTGCCATACTTGAACTCGAGCCCACGCGCCGGACTGCAACCTGCCAGCAGGCCAAGCCCAAGAACGCCCATGCCGGCGACGACTGCACGCCGACTCAGAAGATCATTCATGAAACCATCCTTTACAGGGAAGGTGCCGACCCTCGGGGCGGGCCGGGCAGAAAACCGGCGCATTCTGGCATGCCCCCCAAGTACCTTCTACCCACTGGCGGCGATTAACCCCTGCAGGCCGCTGATTACGGGCAGCGGCCGATTGTCGCAGGGCTTGCAAACGTAACAGTTTGTTGCTAGTGCAGTGCGGCACGTCGCCTTCCAGGGCCAGCGCCAAACCAGATTCCAGCTCGGTGCAACCCCTGATGCCCTAGTAGTAGGCGTTTTCTTTCTGGCTATGGTCCGTCACATCACGCACACCCTTGAGCTCAGGAATGCGCTCGAGGAGTGTCCGCTCGATGCCTTCCTTGAGGGTGACGTCCGCCTGACCGCAACCTTGGCAGCCGCCGCCAAATTGCAGGACAGCGATGCCCTCGTCGACGACATCCACCAGGCTCACCTGACCGCCATGACTGGCCAGGCCAGGGTTGATTTCGGTCTGCAGATAGTAGTTGATGCGTTCGTTGATCGGGCTGTCTTCATTGACCATCGGCACCTTGGCGTTAGGCGCCTTGATGGTCAACTGGCCACCCATGCGGTCGGTGGCATAATCCACCAGCGCATCTTCCAGGAACGGCACGCTGACAGCGTCGAGGTAGGCAGTGAAGCTTTTGAGGCCCACAGCAGTGTCATCAGGCTTCTCTTCCCCCGGCTTGCAATAGGCGATGCACGTCTCGGCGTACTGGGTACCCGGCTGGGTGATGAAGATACGAATGCCGATACCCGGCGTGTTCTGCTTGGACAGCAGATCAGCCAGGTAGTCATGGGCGGCGTCGGTAATGGTTATAGCGCTCATGTAGGTTCCTCACAGACTTGTACGCCAGTGTACGCCAACGCAGCCCTCTAACAAAGTCCTAGTATTTGACTCGGGAAAGCACATACGGCTGCGCCTGCACGCTCGGTGCTTGCATCCAGGCCTGCATGTAACGGTACAGGCCGCGCTCGATCCACTGGTAACTGAGCCACGACAGCAGTGCGATGCAAGGCACGCAGACGGCGAATGTCAGGTACGGGTCCAGCCCCTGTTGCTGGCTGGCAAACCAGCCCAGGTGCAGGACCAGCACATGGATCAGGTACACCGAATACGAGCAGTCGCCCAGCGCCTTGAGTACGCGATTGCCAGTGAACAGCGGCTCCATGGCGATGAAGGCCAGGACGACCATTGCGCTGGGCAGGCCCCAATGCAGCAGCCGTTGAGAGGCGTCTAGCTGATAAATGGCCAGCGCGGCCACTGCCAGAAGCCCCAGCGGGACCCAGACACCCTGACGGATCAGACCACGGCGATGCAGCACCCCGATACCGATGCCGAGCAGGAATTCATAGACGATGTCATTGTTGTAGAAATGACTGACCACGCCCAGGCGCCCCAGGACCTCGCTCACCACTACCAACAGCCCGGCCACCACCAGCAAGTGCAGGCGCCGGCCAACGAGAAACGCCATCCCGAACAGCAGGTAGAACATCATCTCGAAGTTCAAGGTCCAGCCGACGTTCAGGGTGGGGTACATACCGTAGCCACCTGGGTTCTCTGCCGGTATGAAAAAGAGTGAACGCAATAGGTGCTGCCAGGTGAACACCTGATGCGGCATCCATTGACTGAAGGCCAGCAGCATCAAGGCCATCAAGGCCGAGTAGAACCAGTAGGCCGGCACGATACGCAGCACTCGGTTTAGCAGAAACTGATGCGGGACAACCTGCTTGTCGCAGGTCGAAAGGTAGATGACCAACCCGCTGATGGCGAAGAAGATATCCACGCCGACCGCACCCCGATCAGTGAACAATTGACCGACAGGCCCGGACGCGTGAAAGTCGAAAAAAACCTGCATGAAGTGGTGGCATACGACCACCCAGGCGGCGAAAGCACGAAGTGCCTGAAGCGAATACAGCATGAAGTACCCTGCGTTTGCCGGTGCATTCAGGCACCGGCTGCAGCGCAGCTGCCGGTGCCACTCATGGCTTGGGACCGCAGGAGGGCGCGAAAGGTCAGCGCGCCCGATCAGAGGTTTTCGTAGCGGTTCATGTCCAGCACGCCGGCCTCCACCGGGTCGGTTTCCAGTATGAACGCACTCAGGTCATGGAAATAACGCCAGAATTGCGGGTGGGTTCGGCGTATACCCCATCGCTCGACGATGCGCTCGAAGCGAGCGGTATCATCCTTGGCCTGACTCATCAGGTCGACGAAAACCGCTACTTCGGCGGCTGGCACGTTGAACATGAAGTTGGGGTAGCTGGTCATGACCCCGGGCTGCAAGGTCAGGGTATCGAGGCCCGGCTGGTAACGATAAGCCTCGCCCAACAGGAATGCCACGTTGCTGTGCGCCCGGTTGCGCATCAAGGTATAGACCTGCCGCTGCCCACCCTGCCCTTCGATGCGCAGCAGCGTCGCCTCGGGCAATTGATTGATCACTTTCAACCCTGCGGCCGGACGCGAAACCAGCCGGCTGAGGGACTGCTCTGCATTGCGGAACTCTTCAGTTAACTGCGGCCGCGAACAGTACGCCCCCTGGCAGCGGTTGATCGGGTCGGGTGAAGCATTGATGCTGGCGGTCCGCGCGATCAGCTGCAACCCGAAGTCGCGTTTGGGGTCGTGTGAGCTAAGGGCAAGGCCGCTTGGGGTATCGGCGTCGATGTTTTCGTAGTCGAGCCACATCTTTATCTTGCCGCTGTCCTGATACCAGTCGCTCAGGATGCTTTGGCGCGCCTCGGCCGGCATCAGGCGCAGGAAGTTGACCTCGGCGCCGTTGCGGATCAGGTCGAAGTACAGGCGCGTCTGCAACTGGTGCGACAGGTTGCCGAAGACGTCGAAGTTGACCGCCAGCTGGTAGTAGGTGCGCTCGAGCAAGGGGTAGTCGAACAACCACATCGTCAGGGGCACATCCCCCACCAGGCCCTTGGTCACTGTAGCGCTGTCGAAGTGACGGAAGATGCTCAGCAACGCGTTGTCGTTGCCTGTCCACAAGGTCGACCAGCCCGGGGCCGGCATGTCGGCATAGGCCTCACGGCGCAGTTTCTCGTACTCGTTGCGCTTGTCGCGATAGGCACGCCACAGTGCGAGCACACTGCCCACATCGTCGTTCTGACCCGGCATGGCGAGCAAGGGCGTGGCCTTGCCACGGTAACGGGCATCGGTGACGTAGCGGTCGAAGGCAGGCTCCTGGAACAGCGCCCAGAAGTTGTCGCGGATCACGTCCGTGGCAATCTGCCCACGGCACACCGGCCCGCGTATGAAGGTGCGTACGAAGTACTCGGCGTTGTCGAGCATGAATTGGTAGCGTGCCACCGCCGGGATCGCCTCGAAGGTTTCAAAAGGGTTGGCGCGGTGACGAGGGCCGTAGCCTGGCAGCGTGGTCACCTGCCAATCGCCGGCGTAGAAGAGCTGTTTGACCCGCTTGAGTTTTTGCGGACCGAGGGGGTATGTGATGTGTGTCTTGTGCACGATCACGCCCTGGATGGGAATCAGGCGATAGAAGAACTCTGTTCCGGGCGGATCATTGGGCCTGCGCGTGGCGATGATATCGGCAGGCTGCCCGCTGGGCGTGCGCGAGCGCACCCATTGGAAAAAGTGCCCCTGCTCACCCCCGGTAAAGTGGATGTGGGCGAGGAACAGATGCTCGTACAACCAACGCCCCACCAAGGCTTCTGAAGCTCCTGGACGATTGAGCAGCGCTTCCCATTCGGCGATCTGACGGGCTTCGCTGGCACTGGGCTTGATCGCCTGGTACTCGACTGGCGCACCCGCCGCCAGCCAGCCACGCAGTGTCGCGTATTCCTGGTCCGTCAGGCCGGTGACGGCCAGCGGCATGCCTTCTTTGGGATGCGCACCGGCGTAGGCGTCGAACTCGTGGGGCAACGGGCACATATTGTTGCGGTTCAGGCCTAGTGCAATCTCATCCGGTACCTTGGCATTCGGGGTGAGCGGCGTCTTGTGCCCCAGTTCGAGCATGCGCGCCATCAAAGCGGCTTGGCTGCCCTGGTTGTCGAGCACCGAATAGAAGCCCTTCTTGCGCCACTCGGCCTCGCCATGAGCGTCATAGAACAACCGGGTGGGCGCCACGGCCTTGCTGCGCTCGCCCTGGTAAACGGGCACCTTGCTGGCGCCGCGCACGGCGCCTTCGGCTGCCTCCAGCTTCAGCTGGCAGGCAGCGTCGTTGCAGGCGTGGCAGGCGACGCATTTTTCGGTGAAGATCGGCTGGACATCACGGGTGTAGGAGATGGCTGGACTTGCTTGAAGACCTTGCCCGAACGCCGCGCTACTGAGTAAGAGAGCGACAAAGCCGGCAAGCATACGATGCACCATGTGCGAGATGTCCTGATTATGTGCAGCCAACGCAATAAGCATGGGCAGTGTTTGTATTAATAGCTGAGTAAGACCCAGGCAACATGAACATATTTCATGGAAACCGAGCGCACCCCTAAAAACCGTGCAGCTTTGTTATGATTCAGCACTTTCTGATTTCCGCCCGTCCAGGTAGTTCATATGTCCGACCGCAGCGCTCGTCTTCACGCCCTTCAACAAGCACTTAAAGAGCGCATCCTGATTCTCGATGGCGGCATGGGCACCATGATTCAAAGCTACCGGTTGGAGGAAGCCGACTATCGTGGCACGCGCTTTGCCGATTGGCCAAGCGACGTCAAAGGTAACAATGACCTGCTGCTGCTGAGTCGTCCAGATATCATCGCGGCCATCGAGAAGGCTTACCTGGACGCGGGCGCCGATATCCTCGAGACCAACACCTTCAACGCCACCCAGATCTCCCAGGCCGACTATGGCATGGAATCGCTGGTGTATGAATTGAACGTGCAAGGGGCGCGCATCGCCCGCCAAGTGGCCGATGCCAAGACGCTGGAAACACCCGACAAGCCGCGCTTCGTGGCGGGCGTGCTCGGCCCGACCAGCCGCACCTGCTCGATCTCTCCCGATGTGAACGACCCGGGCTACCGCAACGTCACGTTCGACGCGCTGGTGGAAAACTACATCGAGGCCACCCGCGGGCTGATCGAGGGCGGTGCCGACCTGATCCTGATCGAAACCATCTTCGACACCCTCAATGCCAAGGCGGCGATCTTCGCCGTGCAGCAGGTGTTCGAGGACGACGGCATCGGCCTGCCGATCATGATTTCCGGCACCATCACCGATGCCTCCGGCCGCACATTGTCCGGGCAGACCACCGAAGCCTTCTGGAACTCGGTCCGGCACGCCAAGCCTATATCCGTCGGCCTGAACTGCGCATTAGGCGCCAAGGACTTGCGCCCTTACCTGGAAGAGTTGTCGAGCAAGGCCGATACTCACGTTTCGGCCCACCCCAATGCGGGCTTGCCCAATGCCTTCGGTGAGTACGACGAAACCCCGGCGGAAATGGCGGCCGTGGTCGAGGAGTTCGCCGCCAGTGGCTTCTTGAACATCATTGGCGGTTGCTGTGGCACCACCCCTGGGCATATTCAGGCAATCGCCGAGGCCGTGGCCAAGTACCCGCCACGGCCAATCCCGGAGATCGCCAAGGCGTGCCGCCTCTCGGGCCTGGAGCCCTTCACCATTGATCGCCAGTCGTTGTTCGTCAACGTCGGTGAGCGCACCAACATCACCGGCTCGGCCAGGTTCGCGCGGCTGATTCGCGAGGAAAACTACACCGAGGCCCTGGAAGTGGCGCTGCAGCAGGTAGAGGCCGGCGCCCAGGTCATCGACATCAACATGGACGAAGGGATGCTCGACTCCCAGGCGGCCATGGTCCGTTTCCTCAACCTGATCGCCGGCGAGCCGGACATCTCGCGCGTGCCGATCATGATCGACTCTTCGAAGTGGGAGGTGATCGAGGCTGGCCTCAAGTGCATCCAGGGCAAAGGCATCGTCAACTCCATTTCCATGAAAGAAGGCGTTGAGCAGTTCAAGCACCATGCCCGCTTGTGCAAGCGCTATGGCGCAGCCGTGGTGGTCATGGCCTTCGACGAGGTTGGCCAGGCCGACACTGCCGCGCGCAAACAGGAAATCTGCAAGCGCAGCTACGACATTCTGGTCAACGAGGTGGGCTTCCCCGCAGAAGACATCATCTTCGACCCGAATATCTTCGCTGTCGCCACCGGCATCGAGGAACACAACAACTATGCCGTGGATTTCATCGAGGCCTGCGCCTATATCCGCGACCACCTGCCGCACGCCTTGACCTCGGGTGGGGTGTCCAACGTGTCGTTCTCGTTCCGGGGCAATAACCCGGTGCGCGAGGCGATTCACTCGGTGTTCCTGTACCACGCCATCGCCAACGGCCTGACCATGGGCATCGTCAATGCCGGGCAGTTGGAAATCTACGACCAGATCCCCGCGCCGTTGCGGGAAAAGGTCGAGGATGTGGTGCTCAACCGCACGCCCCAGGGCACCGATGCGCTGCTGGCCATTGCCGACGACTACAAAGGCGGCGGTGCCACGCGGGAAGTCGAGAACGAACAGTGGCGCTCGCTGCCGGTGGAAAAGCGCCTGGAGCATGCGCTGGTCAAGGGCATCACGGCGTTCATCGTCGAGGACACCGAGGCGTGCCGCCAGCAATGTGCGCGGCCGATCGAGGTCATCGAAGGCCCCTTGATGAGCGGCATGAACGTGGTCGGCGACCTGTTCGGCGCCGGCAAGATGTTCCTGCCCCAAGTGGTCAAGTCGGCCCGGGTGATGAAGCAAGCCGTTGCGCACTTGATTCCGTTCATCGAAGCCGAGAAAGGCGACAAGCCCGAGGCCAAGGGCAAGATCCTGATGGCGACGGTCAAGGGCGATGTGCACGACATCGGCAAGAACATCGTCGGCGTGGTGCTCGGCTGCAACGGCTACGACATCGTCGACCTGGGGGTGATGGTGCCCGCCGAGAAGATCCTGCAGACGGCTCGGGACGAGAAATGCGACATCATTGGCCTGTCGGGCCTGATCACACCGTCGCTGGACGAGATGGTGCATGTGGCGCGCGAGATGCAGCGCCAGGGTTTCGAACTGCCGTTGATGATTGGCGGCGCCACCACCTCCAAGGCCCATACGGCCGTGAAGATCGAGCCCAAGTACAGCAATGACGCCGTGATCTACGTCACCGATGCGTCTCGCGCCGTCGGCGTGGCGACGCAATTGCTGTCCAAGGAGCTCAAGGCGGGTTTCGTCGAAAGCACACGCCAGGACTACGAAGAGGTACGCGCACGCACGGCCAATCGCAGCGCCCGGACCGAGCGCCTCACCTACGCCCAGGCAGTGGCGGCCAAACCCCAGTACGACTGGGCCGGCTACCAGCCAGCCGTACCCTCCTTCACTGGCACCAAGGTCCTGCATAACATCGACCTGCGCACCCTGGCCCAATACATCGACTGGACGCCGTTCTTCATCTCTTGGGACCTGGCGGGCAAGTTCCCGCGAATTCTCACGGACGAAGTCGTTGGCGAGGCGGCGACTGCCCTGTATGCGGACGCCTGCGAAATGCTCGACAAACTGATCGACGAAAAACTCATCAGTGCTCGCGCAGTGTTTGGCTTCTGGCCCGCCAACCAGGTGGCCGATGACGACATCGAGGTGTACGGCGAAGACGGCGCTGCGCTGGCGACCTTGCACCACCTGCGCCAGCAGACCATCAAGCCCGACGGCAAGCCCAACTGGTCGCTGGCCGACTTCGTGGCCCCCAAGGCCAGCGGTGTGACCGACTACGTGGGCGGGTTCATCACCACGGCCGGTATCGGGGCCGAAGAAGTCGCCAAGGCGTACCAGGACAAAGGCGACGACTACAGCTCGATCATGGTCAAGGCCCTGGCCGATCGCCTGGCCGAGGCCTGCGCCGAATGGTTGCATGAGCAGGTGCGCAAGGATTACTGGGGGTATGCCCGGGAGGAGCAGCTGGACAACGAAGCGCTGATCAAGGAGCAGTACCGTGGCATCCGTCCAGCGCCGGGCTACCCGGCATGCCCCGACCACACCGAGAAAGAAACCCTGTTCCGCCTGCTCGACGGCAGCGCCATCGGCGAAACCGGCCCAAGCGGCGTCTTCCTGACCGAGCATTACGCCATGTTCCCGGCCGCGGCTGTCAGCGGCTGGTATTTCGCCCACCCGCAGGCGCAGTACTTTGCAGTGGGCAAGGTGGACAAGGATCAGATCGAGTGCTACAGCACCCGCAAAGGTCAACCAATAAGTGTCAGCGAGCGCTGGCTGGCGCCAAACCTTGGGTATGACAGCTAAGGCACACCCGCATCCAGCTGTTCCCGTGGGGCGCAGCTGGAAACAAGGCGCGTCAGTGTTGATGCGCCATGTGATCGGTGAGCAGGATTAGGGGTGAGTGCCCCAATACACCGCCGTGATGACGACCAGCGCGACCAGGCACAGGATTGCCCAGGTATCGACGCCATGGCTGGGCTTGCGCAACTTCGTTGGATTGGTCATGGCATTGCCTCTTGTAGTGATTACGGGAATGCACCGCACAATCGGCAGTTAAGACCAGCAAAGACCTTTGCTCAAGCAGGGCTTTTCAGTATTCGACCGGTGACGTCAGGAACGGGTACTGATAGCCAGCCGTGCGCCCTATCGCGCTGTACGCCTTGAAGTCCACGCCGTGGTCGGCCAACTCCAGTCGTTTAAGCCATTGCCCGGCCTTGGCCTGGTCGATGCTCTGCAGCACAGGCAGGCTGTAATTGCGCAGGCCGTCGCGCCCGAACGGCAGGCCGTGGGCATCGTCATACAGCATGACCATGGCCCAGCCCCCAAGGCTGAAATGCCCGCCCATCAGTACACTCAAGCGCCCATCCAGACGCGCACGCAACGCCTCCCCCGAGCTGTTCACCGCACTGAACATGACATCCTTGCCTGGCTTGAGCCCCGCTTCCTCGAACGCCTGCATGGCCCCAAAGGCCATCTCGTCGTTGGCCGACCATACAAGCCGTGTCTGTGGGTAGCGTTCGAGCAGAAACCGCGCCTGCTCGTAGGCGCGCTGCCGGCTCCACCCGCCGTACACCACCTGCCGCAAGCGCACCTGGGGGAAGTCGGCCAAGGCGCGGCGCATGCCTTCTTCCCGGCGCTGCGAGGCAGGCGTAGTTTTCACGCCTGAGAACGCGACCAAATCCACTGGGCCACTGGTGGCAGGCAATTGCGCGATCATTTCACGCAACATCTGGAAACCGGCTTGTTCGTCATTGGTGGTCAAAGAACCCAACGGCTGCGCGAATTTGTCAGGCCGAGCGCTGACAGCCCGCGCCTGGCTAGGCGTCAAGCCGTTGTTGACCAGCAACAGCTTGACCCCCGCCCCTTGCGACAGGCGCATGATCTCAGGGGCGATGTACTGCTCGTTTACCAGTACCAGGTAATCAGGTCGCCTGGGCCCATCGAGGGCCGCCCGGGCCTGGCTCAGGGCAAGATCGGTCCGGCGCTCGCCATACTCCACACGCAAGTCCATGCCCAGTTCGTCAGCGGCGGACTGCATGAACCGGCTGTAGCTGGTCCAGAATGTCTCGTCTGGCGAACCCGGGTTGAGGAAAACCACTGACACCGGCTGCGCACTTGCGCTCAATGGCAGGGCGAAGCACAGGCAAAGGCAGCGGTACAGGGCCTTGAGCATAGGCTGACGTCTCTGAAGCAAACCCAGGATTATACCCATCGGGTCAGAACTGGCGCATAAATGGCAGTCAGTCTCACATAGTCCGTTTGGTTCTTTTCATATGCAAAAACATCACTTTTGCGCATAAATACAACCTGCTATGGTGCCCCGGCTCCGAACCGGAGTGCGCGGCCGTGCGCGCGAATAGCTGCATGCCTGAGACAGGACTTTTATGTACGTATATGACGAATACGATCAGCGGATCATCGAGGACCGCGTCAAGCAGTTCCGTGATCAGACCCGCCGCTACCTGGCCGGTGAGCTGAGCGAGGAAGAATTCCGCCCGCTGCGCCTGCAGAACGGCCTATACATTCAACGATTCGCGCCGATGCTGCGTGTCGCCGTTCCTTATGGCCAACTCAATGCCCGGCAGGTGCGTACCCTGGCCAAGATCGCCCGCGATTACGACAAGGGCTACGCGCACATTTCCACCCGCCAGAACGTGCAGTTCAACTGGCCGTCCCTGGAAGATATCCCCGACATCCTGGCCGAATTGGCGACCGTGCAGATGCACGCCATCCAGACCAGCGGCAACTGCCTGCGCAACACCACCACCGATCAGTTCGCTGGCGTTGCCGCCGATGAAGTCATCGACCCGCGCCCCTGGTGCGAGATCGTCCGTCAGTGGACCACGTTCCACCCGGAATTCGCCTTCCTGCCGCGCAAGTTCAAGATCGCCATCAACGGTTCGAAACAGGACCGCGCGGCCATCGAAGTGCACGACATCGGCCTTGAGCCGGTGCGCAACGACGCTGGCGAGCTGGGTTTCCGCGTCCTGGTCGGGGGCGGATTGGGCCGCACGCCGGTGGTCGGTTCGTTCATCAATGAGTTCCTGCCCTGGCAGGACCTGATCAGCTACCTGGACGCTATCCTGCGCGTCTACAACCGCTACGGCCGCAGGGACAACAAGTACAAGGCGCGGATCAAGATTCTGGTCAAGGCCCTGACACCCGAAGTCTTCGCCGAAAAGGTCGAGGCCGAAATGGTCCACCTGCGTGGCGGCAGCAGCACGCTGACCGAGGCGGAAGTGCAGCGCGTGTCGCGTCACTTCGTCGATCCGCAGTACCTGGCGCTGGACGATGTCGACTACAGCGCCTTGGACAGCGAACATCCAGGGTTCGCGCGCTGGCGCTCACGCAACACCCGCGCCCATAAACGCCCTGGTTACGTGGCCGTGACCCTGTCGCTCAAGCCCACCGGCGTTGCCCCAGGTGACCTCACCGACAAGCAGCTCGACGCCGTAGCCGACTTGGCAGAACGTTACAGCTTCGGCTTCCTGCGCACCTCGCACGAGCAGAACATCATCCTGGCCGACGTCGAGCAACGCCAGCTGCATGCCCTGTGGCTGGAGCTGCGCGAGAGCGGATTCGCCACCCCGAACATTGGCCTGCTGACCGATATCATCTGCTGCCCAGGCGGTGACTACTGCTCCCTGGCCAACGCCAAGTCGATCCCCATTGCCGAATCCATCCAGCGTCGTTTCGACGACCTGGACTACCTGTTCGACATTGGCGAGATCGACCTGAACATTTCCGGTTGCATGAATGCGTGCGGTCACCACCACGTCGGTCATATCGGCATCCTGGGCGTGGACAAGAAGGGCGAAGAGTTCTACCAGGTATCGCTGGGCGGCAACGCCGCGCGCGACGCCAGCCTTGGCAAGATCCTGGGCCCCTCGTTCGCCCAGGACGACATGGCCGATGTGATCGAGAAGCTGATCGCCGTCTACGTCGAACAACGCACTGAAGAAGAGCGTTTCATCGACACGTACCAACGCATCGGCATCGACCCCTTCAAGGAACGCGTGTATGCAGCGAATCATTAAGCACAACCAGATCGTCGACGAAACCTGGCACCTGCTGCCTAAGGAAACTTCGTTCGACGAACTGACCAACTGCGACGACTACATCGTGCCCCTGCAGATGTGGCGCGACCATGCCCATGCCCTGAAAGCCCGCGACGGTGGCCTGGGCATCTGGCTGGACAGCGACCAGGAGGCTGAGGAGATTGGCGAGGACGTCCAACACTTCCAGGTCATCGCCCTGAATTTCCCTGCCTTCACCGACGGGCGCAGCTATTCCAATGCGCGCCTGCTGCGCGACCGCTACGGCTACAAGGGTGAGTTGCGCGCCATCGGCGATGTGCTGCGCGACCAGCTGTTCTTCATGGCCCGTTGCGGTTTCGATGCATTCGCCATCCGCGCCGACAAGGACCCCGAAGACGCCCTGCAGGGCCTGAAGGACTTCTCGGTCACCTACCAGGGTGCCACGGACCAGCCGCTGCCTTTGTTCCGCCGGCGCTGAGCCCGTTGTTCGTCACGGCCGTGCACCTGCCACGGTCGTGACGGGCAGCCCCCACACTCGACCACACCGGTACTCCGCACACATCAGCATTGTTGTCGCCGACGCAATTATGAAGTCTGCCTGGTGATGATTCTCGCTTTGTCCCAGGCACGCTACGCTTTTCGGACACATTCATGCCGAGGAGTCGAGCAATGTCCCGTCCACCGCTGCCACCTTTCACCCGCGACAGCGCCATTGAGAAAGTCCGTCTGGCCGAAGACGGCTGGAACAGTCGCGATGCTGCCAAGGTGTCGCTGGCCTATACCCCCGATACCGTATGGCGCAATCGCGCCGAGTTTCCCCGTGGGCGAGCCGAGGTTGAGGCTTTTCTGACCCGCAAATGGAACCGCGAGCTTGATTATCGGCTGATCAAGGAGCTTTGGGCCTTCACCGAAAACCGTATTGCCGTGCGCTATGCCTACGAGTACCGCGATGACAGCGGCCAATGGCACCGGGCGTATGGCAACGAGAACTGGGAGTTTGCCCCGGACGGGCTGATGCACTACCGGCACGCGAGCATCAACGAGCACCCAATCGCAGAAAGCGAGCGCAAGTTCCATTGGCCGCTCGGCCGACGCCCTGATGATCATCCGGGCCTCAGCCAGTTGGGGCTCTGAACCACGGCTAAGCGCACAGGGGCGCTTTGAGGCCTGCAAGCGGTGTACAGTAGCTGCACAACAACATCGCCAAGGAGCCCGCCCATGACCGTGACGCTGTCACCGCTGCATATCGATTGCGACTTCGATTCTGGCAACATCGAAGTCATCGACGCCAGCAATCCTGCCCAGGTCCGCCTCGCCATCCGGCCGGACACCCACAGTGGCCACTACCAGTGGTTTCACTTTCGCGTCAGCGGCCTGACGCCTGGGCAGAAACACCGGTTCAGCCTCGACAACGCTGCTGGCTCGTCTTACAAGAATGCCTGGACTGGCTACAACGCCGTGGCCTCTTACGACCAGCAGGCCTGGTTTCGGGTGCCCAGCCAATTCGATGGTACCGCCCTGAGCTTCGAGATCACGGCGCAGCAACCGCAGACCTGGTTCGCCTACTTCGAACCCTACCCCCGTGCACGCCACAATCAACTGATCGAACGTGCGCTCGCCCTCCCCGGCATCACATTGCTGGCCAGCGGCCGCAGCATCCAGGGTCGCGACATCCCGCTGCTGCGCGCAGGCGACGGTGCAGCGGGCAAGCGCAAGGTGTGGTTCATCGCCCAGCAACATCCCGGTGAGCACATGGCCGAGTGGTTCATGGAGGGGCTGATCGACCGTTTGCAGGCTGGCGACGCCACTGTCCAGCAACTGCTGAGCCGCGCTGATCTGTACCTGATTCCTAACATGAACCCTGATGGTGCCTTCCTGGGCCATCTACGCACCAATTACGCCGGCAAGGACCTTAACCGCGCCTGGCAGAACGCCAATGTCGAGCTCACTCCGGAAGTGTTCTTCGCCCAGGCGCAGATGAAACAATATGGTGTGGACGCCTTCATCGACGTGCACGGGGATGAAGAAATCCCCCATGTATTCACTGCCGCCTGCGAGGGCAACCCAGGTTACACAGCCCGCCTCGCCCACCTGGAAGAAACCTTCCGCAACACGCTGATGAGCCTGACGGCAGACTTCCAGACCACCCATGGGTACACCCGTGACGCGCCAGGCCAGGCCAACACGACGTTGGCATGCAACGCCGTGGGGATGGCGCACGACTGCTTGTCACTGACCCTGGAGATGCCGTTCAAGGACCACGACGATGCCCCCGACCCGCGCACGGGCTGGTCAGGGCTGCGCTCCAAGGCATTGGCGAGCGCCGTATTGGATACGCTCGCCGCGATGGTAGACGACCTGCGCTGAGCCTTCTCTCAGAACTGGACGTCCAGTACCACGCTGTCCGAGTAGCTCGCCGCCGGCGGCGTAGCCTGGTCGGTATAGACGCGGGCGTTGTAGTTGAATACCTGACTGCCAGTGCCCGTGCCCATGCCCGGGTTGACGTCGGCATCGGCACTGGCCCGCCTGGCGCTACCGCTCGCGCCCCAGCGAACGGTGCCGGCGCCCTTGTAGATGTCGTATGCCAGGTAATTGTTGGCAGCCGACTTCATGCGCCGCCGCCCGCTCAGCACGTTCTGCCCATCGCTGAGCCCGACGCTGTAGGCACTGCCTTTGGTACAAGAAACGCTCAGGCTCTGGGTTACCGTTGCGAAGGCGCTGACCACAGGCGCAGAACCGAAGTTGATATTCGGCGTAACGATCTGACAATCATTGGTCACCGTCAGGCTGACGGTCAGGTACTGGGTGCCTGATCCGGTATCCCGCCCGATGCACAATCCGCCTATCGAAAGCCCTTCACAATAGTTCCAGGTCCAATCCAGCTTGAGGGTCTCCCGATAGAGACCTGCCGCCACGTTACTCCCGATCTGGGTGCGAAGGTACAACGGTACAGTCTTGGGCGTACCGTTGAGCAAGCCCAGCAGGTCGAGGATACCCGTGCGTCCGTACTCGAATGCAACACCGCGGCTGATGGGAAAGTTGGTGGTGGCATCGGCGTAGAGCGTATACGGGATGACATCCCCTGTAGGGCCAAGCAACACCCCCGTGGACGGCTGTACCGTCAGCTTGAACGAGTCGGTGTTGCTGAGCACGCTCAATACCGTGCCATTGCACTGTAAACCGGCGTTCGCCGTGGATGCTGTCTGCACGGCGGTGCGAACCTGGGTTGAATTGAGGGCGCCGAACAGAGCGGGCGCGGTGGCCACCGACGCGCACTTGGCCAGGGCAGGCTCTGCGCAGAGCGCTAGAAACCCTGCGCAGAGCCAGGCTTGATGGCGGCTCACTTGCACACCAACGGCCCGACCAAAGGGATCGAGCCGGTGCTTTCTGGCAGGGTGAAGTCGACCTCGCACTGCCCTCCCCCCGCCAGTTCGACCTGCAAGCGGTTAGTGGCCTGCAAATTTTCCAGGTAAACCAGCCCATCCCACCCCACCACGGCCTGGGCGCCGCTTTGCACGTGTCTGACGCGGCTCCCCAGGCTCAGCGGTCGCTGATTGCCATCCACCAGTTCCAGGCTGGCTGCCTGCACCTGCTTGAGTTCGAAGTCGAGCAGATAACCGCTGCCACGGCGTACGGCAACGCGTTGCTCGACGTGCGGTGCCAGAATGTCAGGCGGCAAATCCATCGGGTCTATTTCATATTTGCCTCGGTAGTAGGCACTGCTATAGGGCACAAGCAGGTGACCGCGTTTGTCGGTGCGGCCTACCGGCTGGTTTTCGTATCGCACGGGCACATCGGCGTAGCCAGAGGTGCTGACCACGACGAACGCATCATCGATGCGGTTGGCCGCGAACAGGCCGGCGTCCATCCACACGATCGAGCCGCTGGCATCGGCCCACCGGGTCATTTCTCCACTGCTGCCGTAGACACCCGCCTGCAGCTGGACCGACTGCAGGCGCCAGGTGGCGTCGGCCTGGCGGTAAGCCTGGCGATCGCTACCGGTGGCATACCCGAGGTTGTAGCCCACCCCGGTACCCACCGGAACCGCCCGGCTGTAGTTGGCCCGCTGCTGGTGCTGGCCGTCTTTGTTGCGTTCGATGCCCAAGGCCAGGGTGCCGGTCATGTCGAACGGAATCACCAGTTGCGCCTGCGCCGCCCATTGGCGATCACCCACCTCTCGGTTAGCAGAGAAGTAAATACTGCTGTTGCCCCACAGGGGCCTGCTGTAACTGAGGTTGATCAAACGTGTGCGGGTGCCGTCCCCGGCGCGCACATCGAAATAACCGGCGCCCAGGTTCCCGTACTGGTTGAGGTTCAAACTCAGCGTCACCTGCTCGCTGCTCCTGCTCAGCTGCATGTCGCGCCGGTCGATGCGGGTTAGGTCGGCGTAATCGCCATGGCGTTGCAGGCGCTGGTAGCTGAACCCCAGGCGTTGACTGTTGTATTGATAACCCAGGGCGGTTTGCTGACCTTGGTTGCCTTCGAAACGGCTTTGGGCAAGTGCAGCATTGAGCACCCCGAACTGCCCTAGGCGCATGTTCGTCCCCAGGCCCCCGAGCATCAGGGACTCGGCCGTTTGCGCATGGGCCTCCAGCGTGAAGGTATCGCTCAGGCCGTGGCGCAGGCTGGCCGAGGCCACGCCTGGGCCGTATCCGAAGTCGCGCACCCCATAGTCACGCCTGAGACTGCCGGCTGCCACCGCATAGTCGGTCAACCCTTTTTGCAACAGGCTGCTGGTCACATAGAACGGCAGGGTCGTGGACACTTGCCTGCCCAGGGTGTCGGTGGTCACCACCACTGCCTCGCCGGCACCGTTGATGAAAGGGACGTTGGTCAGCGTATAGGGGCCAGGCTGCAACTCGGTGGTGCTGGCCCGGTAACCATTGATGAAAAGCTCAAGGGACGTTGGCACGGCCGCTTCGCCTGCGAAGGCGGGCAACGGGTAGGTCACAAGGTCTGGCCGGGCAGCAAAATCCCTGGATAGCTGCAGCCCGCCCAGGCGCACTGAGCTACTCCAGGGCAAGGCGGCGGTGATCAGGTCACCGGCCTCGACGGTCAGCATCCGTTGCTCGTCGGTGAAGCGCCAGGTGGTGTCGTAACGCAGGAATCCATCACCCGTGCCACTGCGCGTCACGCCGTTGAACGAGCGCCGCCACTGGCCAGTGCTGGACACGGTCCCCCAGCTGTCGAACACGCGTAGTTCATTCCAGGCGGCGAGGTAGGTGCCGCTGTCATCGGTATCGTTCAGGTACAGGTCATAGTTGAACAAGGCACCGAAGCTGCTGCGCGCATCGGTAGGCGGGTAAAGCGTGCGCTCACCGACTTGCTGGTCCGGCAACCAGCCTGGGGGCACATCCAGCCGCAGTTGCTGGTTCTGGCTGTCATATTCGGCATGCATCCCAGCAACGGCCTCCAGGGCCACGTCGCCTGAGGGGTCGCCGGGCAACGCAAGGCCTGCTGCGCGCAGCACGTCACTGCCTATGTAAAGGCGCCCGGCCTTTTGCTGCACCGGCACCAATTCAGCCTTTGGCATCTGGTTCACCGTGAGGTCCAGGTACAAGGTGGCATCGGCAACCGCCGACAGCTCCGTTGGCGGCGGCGGCAGGTCGTCTGCCAGCACCAGGGTAGAACCGGCCAGTGCCAGCCCCAGATACCCCAGGCGCTTCGTCGCGAACCTCTTCACGCATCGGTCCTGACCATTGCCGGGCCCTCCCTGGCCCTGTGACTTGCCTGTAACTTATCGACCCTGGTTGATGACGGCCGCCTCGCCCTGGCCGTTGACCCGGCCCTTGAGTGTTCCACCGGCCCCCACGGCCAGCGGCGCTGGCCAGCGCATGCTGGCCCCGGGCAGTACATAGCCCAGCAGCCCTTCTGCAACTGGTTTGGCCTGGTTGCCTTGCTGCACCACCACATCGGTCAGGCGTGCATGCACCGGGCCGGTGTTTCGCAACTCGATGTACGGCTTGCCCTGTATCATCACCGGCTGCCAGGTCAGCTGGGGCTTGCCTACACCCTGCTCGTTGCGCTCGCCGTTCGGGTCCGGGCGGCCCCACAAGCCTTCCCCGTAGACGAACAGCGGCACCGAGTAGCGCATCTGCAGGCGAATTGCGGCCGTGGTCCCGGCCTCGGCCTTGTCCACGGGCACTGCGGGGGAATTTCGTCGATGATGATGCGGTAGGCCTGTTCCTGACCGGCAGGTGCCGCACCTGTGCGCGTCAGGCGAATGAGCTGCTTCTGACCGGGTGCGATAGTGGCCACCGGCGGGCTGCCGATGATTTCACGTTGTGCGCTGAACTGCTCCTCGAAGCGCCCCTGACGCCAGGCAAATACACGCACTTGAAGGCTTGCCGCCGCGGTCCCGCGATTTTCCAGCCACAGCGCCCCTGCCTTCTGTCCCGCTTCCAGCACAGGGTCAATGGGCCAGATCAGTACCGACGTGGCGGCTAACACCGGCTGGCCAGCCACGCTGCACATCAGCAACAAGGCTCGGATCCATTTGCTGCGTTCTCTCATGAAGCCCTCCTTGGACGGTATGGTGGCGAATCGACCGGTCACCAGGTCAATGTCACCTGGACCACGTCGGTATAAGTACCGGCAGGCACCGTTCCGGGTAGTTGGAGCCTTCCGTAGACTGGCAGCCTTACCGCTGCAGGGTCGGCATAACTCACGTTCACGTTTTGCCCAATGCCGATGCCCTGCGCCAACGCAGCATCCTGGTACAACTGGTAGGGCACTACCTGCGTGCCTCCCGTACGCTTGAGGTTGCGCACGCCTGCGTTCGCGTTCTGGCCAGCATCCAGGCTCATGCTCAGCACTACCCCTGGCGTGCACTGCAGCGTCACGCTCGAACCGCCCAATGCCGTACTCAGCACGGCCGTGGACAAGGCTGACTGCGTACCGTAGTTCAGAGTGCCGTACTGCGTGGCGCCCCCTATGACCAGACAACCGGCGACAACTTGCGCATTTACCGCGAAGGTACTGGTGGTGGCCGCACCCAGGGGGCCAGCCAGCATCAGCATGCACCCGGCAACGGTCCCTGCACGCCAAACGCGCATGCCTCAGAACGACAGCTCGACGGCGACGGTGTCGGTATAGACCCCCGCGGGCAGACCTGCCTTGCCACGCGCCTGCCCATAGAGGTTGACGGTTTGCGCGACCCCGGTGCTGGTCGGCAACGTGATCGTGCCGTCGATGGCCAGCAACTGCGTGCGCCCCGCATCGGTATAGAAGTCATAGGGAACGAAATTGCCGGCGCCGTCTGCCAGAGCACGGGTGCCCCCGGTGGACTGACCATCGTGGGCGCCTGCGCGTACTCGAATGGCCGGCACCGTGCCCGCTGAACACAGCACACTCAGTGCCCCGCCGCTGCCGCCGAGCACCTGCGCGTTGGCCGTACCGAACAAGGCATCCTGAGTGCCGAAGTTCAGGCTGCCGAAATTCAGGCCCGAGGTGCCTGAGCTGCCGTTGACCTGGCAAGCCGCAATCAGGGTCAGTGTCGAGTTTATGGTACCGGTGACGGTGGCTGCCGGCGCCTGGGACGCCAGCGCCATGCCCAGCCCGGCGAGGATGCAGCGTGAGAGGTGGGTTCGCATCGATATCTCCTTGATGGGTTACCAGTCCAGGGTCACTCTGAGGGTGTCGCGATACAGGCCAGCGGGTAGCGCACGAGGCTGTGCGACCAGCACGCCATAGATGGGAATGGGCATCTGCCGGGTGCTGCTGATGACGAAGGGCCGAGCCTGGCCGACCGGATAGTGGCTGCGGCCAGCAGGATCGACGGCCAGTTGGTAAGGGATCAACTCGCGCCCATTGCTCAGGCGGCGTATCCCGTCGTCGCCGTTCATGCCCGCATTGATGCTCACCCTGAACGCACGCACTTCAGGCGTGCAGCTGATCTGCAAGCTGCCCTGGGTGCCGACGTCATCCACTCGACTGCGCACGGGCTCTTCCCAATTGGGGCCTCGGGCACCGAAATCCATCAATCCAGGGTTGGCCAGTGTCGCCGGTTGCGTTTCATCGCTGCTGATCTGGCAAGCAGCGCTGATGATCAGTTGCGCCTGGATGAAACCGGTGCTGGTGCCGTGCGCCGCCCCGCCCGGTACGATCAAGGGACCAAGGGTCAGCAGCAGCATCGAGGAACGGTTCATGGCCTCACGTCCTTGTGCATGGGTTGACCTACCAGGTGACCGTCACTTTGAGCATGTCGGCATACCGCCCTGCTTCAGGGGCCCAGGCCAGCTTGTCCAGCCTCGCGTACAACGGCAGGTCGACCCAGCCGCTGCCAGGCACCCGTGATGATTGCGGCTCATCGACCAACATCGGCTGCCGCCCGGCCGCATCACGAAATAACCGGTAGGGAATGGGCCTGGCGCTGGAGCCTGACATGGCCAGGAACCGCACCGCACCGCTCCCACCATGTTGGCCAGCGTCCACGCGTACCTGATAGGGCGTGTCCGGGTTGCACTCCAGCCGCGGCACTGAAGGCCCCAACAGCGTTCCACTTCGAGATGCTTGCGGGCCATCCAATCGTGACACTGCACCAAAGTCGATGCGCCCGAGTGCCTGTGCTCCCGCCTCCCGGGCAGGGTTGACGAGCATGCAGCCGCGCTCCACCAACACCCTCACTTCGACCAGAAAATCTGCCGCCACGGCACTGCCGACTGGCAGCAGGCCCACAAGCGCGGCAAACAAGCGATTGTTCACGTTAGCGTCCCTGCCATTCAACACTCGTTTCAAGCCTAGCAGCGGGCTCACCTTCGAACCGGCCGACACGCCTGTTTTTTGGTATTAGCAAAAAAGCAGTAACGGCCATGGCAAGATCTGGACAGCGCGAAGCAGCCTTCATGCAAAGTGGGTTCAACGGCCAAGCACGGCAGGCGAGGCGATATTCTGATAGGGTATATCACCATTATCCTGCCCCAGACTCTTGCGGCATGCAGGGTCCCAAATGACAGGAGCGTTTTCTTCGATGACCACCGACCGAACCCTTGCACAGGCGATCGAACGCTGCGCTCAAGAGCCCATTCAAGTGCCGGGTAGCGTTCAGCCTCACGGTTTTGTTCTGGTGCTCGACCCCGAGCATCTGCAGGTCCTACAGGCGAGTGAAAACATCGTGCAGTGGCTGGGAACGCCCGCCGAATCGGTGCTCGGTTGCAACTTCGGCGAAATCGTCCAGGCCGGCTTTGACTTGCGCCAGCAGTTGGCGAGGCTGCCGGAGGACGAGGTCTTTCCTTTCCATATCGGTGATGTGCGCTTGCACGACACGGCACCTTGCCGGGAGGAGCTCCATCTGCTGGTACACCGGCACGATCAAGTGCTAATCGTCGAGTTCGAGCCGCACAGAGTGCCCGAGGACCTGACGGCCCAAGGTGATTACTACCCATTGGTGCGCACCTTCGTCAGCAGCCTGCACCTGGCGGGCAGCCTGGAAGAGTTGTTGCAGCAGACCGTGATTCAGCTCAAGCGCGTGACCGGCTTCGGACGGGTCAAGGCCTATCGCTTCGATGCCGAGGGCAATGGCCAGGTACTGGCCGAGGTTGCCGACGCAGGTTATCCAAGTTTCCTGGGCCTGTGCTTCCCTGCCTCGGACATACCGCGTCAGGCGCGTGAGCTCTATCGGGTCAACCGCATCCGCGTCATCGAAGATGCCAACTATCAGCCGTCTCCATTGATACCGCCACTCAACCCAACCACCGGCAAACCGCTGGACATGAGCTTCACGAGCTTGCGTAGCGTATCGCCCGTGCACCTGCAATACATGCGCAACATGGATACGCTGGCATCGATGTCATTGTCCATCGTGGTGGATGGCAAACTGTGGGGACTCATTTCGTGCCATCACGCACAACCGCGATCGGTGGCCCTGCGCACACGTACCGCTTGTGAACTGCTGGCCAGCGTCCTGTCCCTGCAGATCGAATCCCGTGAAGCCCATGCCCGCACTCACCAGTTACTGGAGTTGCGGCGGTACATCGTGCGGATGATTTCTTCCATGGCCGACCACGATAGTGTCAGCGAAGGCCTGCGTACGTTGCCCGATGTGCTCCTGGCGTTTGCAGGTGCTCAAGGCGCTGCGATCATTTCTGCCGAGCATTGCGAGCTGATCGGAGCTGTCCCGCCAGAGGCACAGGTCAATGCGCTGGTCCATTGGCTAGCCCGCCAAGGTGAAGATGTTTTCCAGACGGATAATGTACGCCGTGACGTCAGCGAGCTGCCCGAATTGGCCGAGCATGTCGGCGGCGTACTGGCAGTGGCCATCTCTAAAATCCACTCGCACTACCTGCTGTGGTTCCGCCCCGAACAGGTGCGTAGCGTCCAATGGGCTGGGCAGCCTACCAAGGAAGTCGCACCACTGGGCAACCTCGCGCCTCGCCATAGTTTCGAACGCTGGCAGGAGCAACTGCACGGTTACTGTGCACCCTGGGACCCGTTGGTCATCGAGGGCGTAATGGAGTTGCGCAATGCGGTCCTGGGTATCGTGCTGCGCAAGGCTGAAGAACTGGCGCAGATGGCCAACGAATTGCGCCGCTCCAACAAGGAGCTCGAGGCATTCTCGTATAGTGTTTCCCACGACCTGCGGGCGCCCTTGCGCCATATCGCGGGGTATACGGAATTGCTGGGCGAAATGGAAGGCAACGGTTTGAGTGAACGGGGCAAAAGGTTCTTGCAACACATCGGCGAAGCGGCGCATTTTGCCGGCAACCTGGTCGACAATTTGCTACATTTCTCGCACATGGGCCGCTCTGCCCTGCGCATGTCGGAAGTGGACCTCAACGCTCTGGTCGAAGCCATTCGCGCTGAACTGGCACCCGACTACGCCGGGCGTGAGATCATCTGGGACATCGCGCCGCTGCCCCGGGCCTATGGCGACCCGGCATTCATCAACCTGGCATTGAACAACCTGGTGGCAAATGCCATCAAATACACCCGTGGACGGACACCTGCCCGCATCGAGATCACAGCAGTGCAGCACCCAACCGAGACCGAGGTCTGTATCCGGGACAATGGCGTGGGCTTCGACATGGCCTATGCCAGCAAGCTGTTCGGCGTCTTCCAGCGCTTGCATCGCATGGAGGATTTCGAAGGCACGGGCATTGGCCTTGCCAGTGTTCGCCGCATTATTGAAAGGCACGATGGCCGTGTCTGGGCCGAAGGCCAGATCGACAAAGGCGCCAGTTTTCATTTCACTTTACCGCGCCCATCCGCGACACACTGAGGTACCGCACCTATCATGCTCAAACCCATCTTGCTGGTCGAGGACAACCCTCGGGACCTGGAGCTGACACTCCTGGCACTGGAGCGCAGCCAGTTGGCCAACGAAGTCATCGTGCTGCGCGACGGCGCAGATGCCTTGGATTACCTGTTGCGCCGCGAGGCCTACGCCGACCGCGACGACGGCAACCCTGCCGTGATTTTGCTCGACCTCAAGCTGCCGAAAGTCGATGGGCTGGAGGTACTGAAGGCGCTGCGTGCCTCCCCGGAGCTGCGCAGTATTCCGACCGTGATGCTGACCTCGTCCCGCGAAGAACCCGACCTGCTGCGCGCCTACGAACTGGGCGTCAACGCTTATGTGGTCAAACCCGTCGAGTTCAAGGAATTCGTTGCCGCCATTTCCGACCTGGGCATCTTCTGGGCGGTACTCAACGAGCCTCCACCCGGCTCGTTGCGCCTGAACCGTCGCGGCAACTGAGGCCTGCACCACGATGCAGTCTACCCCGCTGAATCTACTGATGGTCGAAGACAGCTCGATGGACGCCGAGCTCACCCTGATGCGCCTTGAGCGCAGCGGTCTGCGCATCCAGTCTCACCTGGTCTTCGATCACAACGGCGTCGAGCATGCCCTTCGCGAAGGGCGCTATGACCTGATCCTGTGTGATTGCGTATTGCCTGGGTCATCCGGCACCGAAGTGCTCTCGATCGCCCAACGCCTGGCCCCTGATGTGCCCTTCATTTTCCTCTCCGGTATCTACGGCGAGGAACATGCGGTAGAGATGATCCGCCTGGGCGCCACCGATTACGTGCTCAAGAAAAACCTGCCGTTGTTGCCCAAGGCAGTGCGCCGTGCACTCACCGAGGTGCAGGAGCGCCAGCGCAGACGCCGCGCCGAAGAGGCCTTGGCGGAGGTGGAAGCACGCGCGCGCATTGCTATCAACGCTGCGGGCATGGGGACCTGGGACTTGAGGCCCCAAGAGGGAGTGCTGGCGTGGGATGAACGCTGCAAGGCAATGTTCGGCCTGCCGCTGGACACCGAGATGAGCCTGGAGGTGTTCTACGCTGGCATTTATCCAGACGACGTGGAGATGGTTCGCAAAGCTGTCGACCTGGCCATGCTCCCGGAAAGTGGCGGCAACTATCGCATGGAGTTTCGCATCGTGCCGCCCGATGGCCAGGAGCCCCGGTGGGTCCTGAGCAGTGGCCAGAGCCAGTTCGTCGACGGCAAGTGCGTACGTTTTTCAGGTGTTCTTCAGGATGTTCACACCCAGCGCGTGGCCACCCAGGCATTGCGCCAACTCAACGAAATGCTCGGCGAGCGTGTCGAGCGACGTACCCGCGAGCGCGACCGTGCCTGGGAGCTCTCCCAGGACCTGCTGGCCGTGCTCAACCACGACCTGACACCGGTGGCGCTAAACCCAGCCTGGGAAGCCAGTCTGGGCCTTTCGCGTGAACGTTTGAGCCAGTCGTCGCTGTTGCACCTGCTACCAGAGGCGGATCAGGAACTGCTGCTAACCGAACTGGCGTCCCTGGCCCATGGGCGCACCAGCGCGCGGTTTGTGGGCCGGATTCTTCACGCAGGTGGCCAGCAGCGTTGGCTGTCGTGGGTTGTGGTACCCGAGGACACCCTGCTCTACGTGGTCGCGCGGGACATTACCAGTGAGCGTGAAACGGCAATGGGTTTGGCCGAGGCCAATGCCCGCCTGCGCGAACAGATCAGCGAGCGTGAGCGTATCGAGGCCGCCCTGCAACAGATGCAGCGTCTGGAGGCTGTGGGCCAGCTTACCGCGGGCGTGGCCCACGACTTCAACAACTTGCTGACTGTGATCCTGACTGGGGCGAGCTTTCTGGAGCGCGACCTGGTGAAAGCCGATGTCGAGAAGGCACGAACCAGGCTTACTCACATCAGGGAAGCGGGTGAACGCGGCGCCAAGCTGACCTCGCAATTGCTGGCATTTTCCAGGCGCCAACGGCTCGAACCCGTGCCGCTGAACCTGAACCGCACGCTTGATGGACTCGAAGAACTGCTACGCCGCACCCTGGGCGGCAATGTCTCTGTACGCCTGGATCTGGACAAATCACTCTGGCAGGCGCTTACGGACCCGACCCAGACCGAGATGATCATCCTGAACCTGGCGATCAACGCCCGCGACGCCATGCCCGAGGGCGGCCAGCTGACCTTGTCCACACGCAACACGCGCATCGATGACTTGCCACGCCGCCCGGAAGATCCAGACCCTGGCGAGTACGTCATGATGAGCATCCGCGACACGGGGTGCGGCATGAGCGAGGAGGTACTGGCCAAGGTCTTCGAACCGTTCTTCACCACCAAGGACATCGGCAAGGGCTCCGGCCTGGGCCTGGCGCAGGTCTTCGGGTTTGCCAAGCAGTCGGGCGGCGGGGTGCGCATTGATACCGCACCGGGTAGAGGCACCGAAGTGGCCGTCTATTTGCCTGCGGTGAAGGATCAGGTCGTGAGCGAACCGGAACCGCTGCCATTGACCCATACCATCACCGAGAGCGGCTACAACCGTAATGTGCTGCTGGTGGATGACGACCATCTGGTGCGCGACATGCTAGGCGATGTCCTGCGTCAGTATGGGTATCAGGTTCGCCAGGCACACAGCGGGGAGCAGGCACTGGCCCTGCTGGACGATGATATCGACTTGCTTCTCACCGACTTCGCCATGCCTGAGTTCAATGGCGCTCAGCTGGCCATGGCGGCCAGAGAGCGCTACCCCAACCTGCGCGTGGTGTTCCTGACGGGTTATGCGGAGCTCCAAGGGCTGGACTTGCCCGATAGCCTGGTCATTCAAAAGCCGGTACAAGCTGACGAACTTGCCAGGGCACTGAACGAGATGCTGGGTACAGCGAGCTGACGCATAGGTTGAGGATCCGCCAGGGACGGCTTTTGAAAAGAGGCGCTTTGCAGGATGCGCCTCTCGATCAAAGGAAATCTGCCGGAAAATTGCGAATCTCAGAAACGACGAATTCAGCGCCGGTAGCCCATGCACTGAAAATAGAAATGTAGAAAATGGCAGGGGCGGCTGGATTCGAACCAACGCATGGCAGGATCAAAACCTGCTGCCTTACCGCTTGGCGACGCCCCTGTATCGGATGCAGCTGAAGCTGCTCTGACAACTCCAAGTAACTGACAACGCGTTGTTGTCTTGGAATGCGCGGCACTTTATCAACAATGTTGGAGCTTGGGAAGCCCTCTGTTAAAAAAATTACCGAAAAACAGCGAGTTAGTCGTCAGAAACAATGCGGCAATACCGTTCGTCGCATTCCTGCCCCTTCTCGTCAACGCAATCGCAAACCTTCATTCCAATGGTTATCGCCACCGTCATGCTTCTGGAGGATGCCATGCCTGTTTCACACGATCTGTATCAAGACCTGCACTACCCTCGTGAAATCGTTCAACAACGCCGTCAGACCGATAAAGCCCTGGACCGCTTGCTCGACGAATATGTCGACATTGACAACCAGGTGCTGGCGGCCGAATCCATCTCGGCAGGCAATTTCGAGGACGAAGACCTTCGCCGTCTCAAGGAGCGCCGGTTGACCGTGAAGTACATGATCGAGCGTCAACTGCAACCCAAGGCATAAGGTGCCCGGGTGCGGTGACCTATCGCAGCAGGTGATCACTGACGGTCACTTTCTCGATTGGTCATACAGCCAAGGCTAGTGCAAGATTCTCGCTACCGTCTGTTACAAGGAAACGAGCCTTTGCCCGCCTGGATACCTGCCCCGCTGCGCCACCTTGGCAAGCGCTTTAGTCACTGTGCAGCAGCGCCCAGTAATGACTTGGCTGGCGCTTTCGATGACAAGGCCCGCCGATGCGGCTTTACGCTTAGCGAGAGTCAACGTCAGGCCATCACCTGCATGTCGCAGCAGGTTGAACAGCACAGAGCGGGGCACGCTACGGGCGTGTACCTGCACGGCCCGGTCGGTCGTGGTAAAAGCTGGTTACTCGATGGCTTCTTCCAGTGGGTGCCCAGCCCAGCCAAGCTGCGCTGGCACTTCCATGATTTCTTCGCCCGCTTGCATCAGGGCGTGCATCGCCACCAGGCAAGTGGTGACGCCATCGGCATCACGCTCGACGAATTGATCGGACAGAACGACATCCTGTGTTTCGATGAATTTCATGTGCATGACATTGGGGATGCCATGCTGTTGACGCGGTTATTCGAGGCCCTGTTCGCACGGGGCACATTGCTGGTGCTCACCAGCAACTACGCACCTGAAGGGTTGCTGCCCAATCCGCTTTACCACCAGCGATTCCAGCCTGTGATCGACCTGATCAACCACTGCATGGTCATCAAGGAAGTCGGCGGTAAAACGGACTTTCGCAGCCTGCCGGCCAACCGTGCACTGCAACGCTTCACGCAGGGCCGTTACATCTGGCCCGGTACCGATATGCAGCGCCAGTCCCTGCACATGCCGACGACCCAGGGCGATACCCTCATGGTCAATAATCGTCCGCTACGCCTACAGGGCGCTGAGGGCGACCAGATCAGGTTCACTTTCGAAGACCTGTGCGAGCAGCCCACAGCCGTGATCGATTACCTGGCACTTGCCCAGCAATACTCCCACTGGATCATCGAAGGCCTGGGCGACCTGGGGACATGCTCGCTTGCTGCCCAGCAGCGTTTCGTCAACGTGGTCGACGTGCTCTACGACCAGGACCGGCAACTGACTCTCATTGGCTCGCGCCCGCTGGCAGAAAGCCTTGAGGGATCGCTTGCAGACCTGATGCGCACGCGTAGTCGCCTGGGCCAGCTACAGCAAGTGGGCCCCGCCGGCGCCGAAAGCTGAGCGGGGCCGGGCTAGCCGTCTTAGCTCGCCCTCGCAAGCCCTGAGAGCACCGCTTCGATTTCTTGGAGGACTGCCGGATCGTCCACCGTAGAGGGAGGCGTGTACGCTTGTCCATCGGCGATCTTGCGCAGTACCGCCCGCAGAATCTTGCCTGACCGGGTCTTGGGCAGACGCTTGACCAGCCGGACCTGATTGAAGCAGGCCAATGCGCCAATCTCCTCACGTACGCTGGCCACAAGATCGAGGAGCAACTGCGACTCCACAATGCCGGCGCCGTCCTTGAGCACCACCAACGCGAGTGGCACCTGCCCTTTGATGTCATCGTGAACGCCGATCACTGCGCACTCGGCGACAGCAGAATGACGCGCGACCAGATCCTCCATCTCGCCGGTGGAAAGACGATGCCCGGAAACATTGATCACATCATCTGTGCGACCCATGATGTAGACGAACCCGTCCTCATCCAGATAGCCGCCGTCACCTGTGTGGTAGTAGCCGGGGTACGTACTTAAGTAAGCCTGGACATAGCGCGGGTGATCGCCCCACAACGTCTGGCTGCAGCCTGGCGGCAACGGCAGTGCGATGACGATCGCGCCCTGGTGATTGGGCCCGACCAGATGGCCGTCGTCATCGAGCACCTGCACATGGTACCCGGGCACCGCGCGATTGCTCGACCCTGCTCTTGCCGCGCTACCCTCGAGCCCCACGCAGGGCGCAGTCACCGGCCAGCCGGTCTCGGTCTGCCACCAATGATCATGCACCGGCTTGCCGCTTACCCGCTCCAGCCATTGATGGGTACTGGAATCGAGTTTTTCGCCTGCCAGGAACAACTGGCGCAACGAACTCAGGTCATGCTTGCGTAGCAGTTCGGCGTCAGGGTCCTCCTTGCGGATGGCACGCATGGCCGTGGGCGCACAGAACAGCGCATTGACCTTGTACTGCTCAACCACCCGCCAGTAGGCAGAAGCATCCGGTGTGCGGATGGGCTTGCCTTCGTAAAATACACTCGTGCAGCCGCACATCAGCGGCCCGTACACGATCAAGGAGTGCCCCACCACCCAGCCCACGTCGGAGATGCCCCACCAGACATCGCCTGGCTGCATGCCGTAGACGGTGCGCATGGCATAGTGCAGCGCTACGGCATTGCCGCCATTCTCGCGAACGATGCCTTTAGGTTTGCCGGTGGTACCTGAGGTGTACATGATGTACAGCGGGTCTGCCGCACCCAGTTCAACAGGCGCCACTGGCTGCGCATCGGTTACGGACTGAGCCCAATCCAGGTCTCGCCCTGCCTGCAATGGCGCTTGCGCCTGGGGCCGCTGCCAGACCAATACGTTGCGCGGGCGGTGGCGGGCCAGCGCCAGGGCGCGATCAACCAATGGCTTGTACTCGATGACCCGCTCGAACTCCAGCCCACAGGAAGCGGTCAGCAGCAACACCGGGCGCGCGTCATCGATGCGCAACGCCAGTTCATTGGCCGCAAACCCGCCGAATACCACCGAGTGAACAGCACCAATGCGCGCGCAGGCCAACATGGCCATGGCGGCCTGGGGCACCATCGGCATGTAGATGATGACGCCATCGCCTTTTTGCACCCCCAGCTGGCGCAGCAAGCCGGCCAGCCGCGCGACCTCTTCGCGAAGCTGAAGGTAAGAGAATGACTGCTGTGTGCCGGTCACCGGGGAATCGTAAATCAGCGCCAACTGATCCCCCCGACCCTGCTCGATCTGATGATCCAGAGCCAGGTAGCAACTGTTCAAGCTTGCGTCAGGGAACCACTGGTGAGTGCCATCGGCATTGTTCTCGAGGACTACGGTGGGTTCGCGGTACCAAGCTACCGAGCGCGCCTGCTCTGCCCAGAAGGCGGCGGGGTCGGCAATGGATTGGGCGTAACTGTGCTGATAGCTCATGGTGAGTTGACCCGATGTTGTTGTTCTTGAAGGGCGAACGCTGAGTATGGATGCCCTGTACCCAGACGCCAGACGCGATATGGCCTAACCGACCTGCATTTTTGCAACGTGGGCAAAAGTCGTTCAATGCGGCGACGAACTCACTAGAATAGCGACCAGTTTTTTACGGTGAGCACCTCAATGGACATCGATCAGGCCCGCACTTTTCTGGAAGTCGTGCGCAGCGGCAGCCTAGTGGCGGCTGCGGAGCGCCTGTACGTATCGCAGACAGCGGTCACCGCCAGGTTGCAGCGCCTCGAGCAGCAACTGGGCTGCACCCTGTTCATAAGAAGCCGAAGTGGCGCCCGCCTGACCAGCCACGGTGAAGCCTTCGTCGGGTATGCCAACCAGCTGGTGCAGACCTGGGAGGCGGCACGACGCGACTTGCCCTTGCCGCCTGGCTACCAGCAGGTACTGCACCTTGGGGGCGAGGTGAGCCTTGGTAACCCGATGATGCTTGACTGGGTCACGGCGCTGTATCAGGAGCTGCCTGGCCAGAGCATCCACAGCGAAGTGAGCGACGGCGAGTCGTTGCTGCGCAAGGTGGAGATGGGCGTGCTGGACGCTGCTCTGGTGTACCAGCCGATCTACGGGCCAGGCTTGCAGGTCGAGCAGCTGATGGAAGAAAAGCTGGTGCGAATCCGGCGGGTCGAACGGCCGGAGCCGTACATCTATATCGACTGGGGTGAGGCCTTCCGCCGGCAACATGACGCCGCCCTGCCCGACTGCGCCCGTGCCGCGCTGCGTTTCAACCTGGGGCCGCTTGCCTTGCAGTTCATCCTCGACAAGGGCGGTAGCGGCTATTTTCGCACGCGGGTGGTGCAGGCTTATCTGGACAGTGGCGTCTTCGAGCGCGTACCGCAGGCGCCGGAATTCACCTATCCCACCTTTCTGGTCTACGCCCGCGAGCGTGACAGCGAAGCGTTGCAACAGGCCCTGGGCATCCTGCGCCGGCTTATCGCAGCCGAGGCCAGCGACTGGTCACAACGCTGGGACCCGACGCTCTGAGGCATTGGCGCTGCTGAGCAACTGGCGCTTGAGCCCGGCGATCAGGTCAGTCTGGGTGACCACCCCTACCAACACATCACCGTCGAGCACCGGCAGGCAGTGCAGCCCCTGCTCGCACAGCAGCGGCAACAGGCGCTCCAGCGGGTGCTGGCTGCTGACACTCACGACCCGGCGGCTCATCACCTGCGCCATGCGCACGGGCTTGCGCCCGAACAGGCCCCGCCAGCTCAAACGCGCCTGCTGCATGGCCGGGCCTACCAGGTCGCTCAGGCTGACGATCCCCACCAAGGCGCCGTCCTGCAGCACCGGCAGGGTCTTGACATGGTGGCTGTCGAGCAGCTTCCAGGCCTGCTGCAAGGTGGTCTCGGGGCTGACGAACTGCACGTCCTTCGACATCACCGACGCCGCCGTTATGCCACCGAGACTGCGCTGCAGCGCGTGCTGCTCGGTGGCGAGAATGATGCGCTCCAGCTCGTCGCGTGTGACGTCGACAAACTCGCCCAACTCTTCCAGCGCCTGATCCAGGTCCTCACCGCGGATGCCGACGCGCTCACTGGGCAGCGGATCGTGGGTGTGGTGCAAATCCTTACGCGGTGCAGGGCCTTTCGGGTAGCGCACCCCGGTCAAGCGGTTATAGAGGGTAGCCACCGCAACAAGAATCAGCGCGTTGAGCAGCACTGGCTCAAGCAGATGGTCACCCAAGGCGGTCAGCCCTGGGTCGGCCAGAACCGCACTGACCGCCACTCCCCCACCGGGTGGATGCAGGCAGCGCAGCAAGCACATCACCAGGATGGACAGACACAGGGCAGCGGCGGCGACCCCAAGCCCTGGACCAAAACCGTCTCGCATTGCCAAGCCAACGATCGCGGCCAGGGTATAGCTGCCAAGCACTGGCCAAGGCTGTGCAAGGGGACCTGAATGAACGGCGAACACCAGCACCGCGGAGGCCGCTAACGGCCCGAGCAGGTGCAAGGCGATATCCGGGCCATACGCCAGGCTCGTCAGCCAGCCTGCGAGAAACAGGCCGACCAATGCGCCGATACCGGCGCGCAGCCATTGGGTGGGGGGGATGTTCAGGGACGGCGGTAATAACCACTGCAAAAGACGGTCGGTACGCGAGGCAGGCATGTCGTTTCGGGTTCTGTAGGTCTGGACGGAAGAAGAAACGTAGGCCTTGGCCCATCGGCCAGTGAAGGCTACATGCAGCGATTCTGCCGAGCGACGTCCATTTGGGCTAATTCAAAAAAATGTGGCAGTGATGCATTTTTTTTGCAGTACAGCCGTTTGCCAGCGGCAACGGGGCCGACCTGTGTGACGCCGCGCTGGTCACAGGCTCCGGCGCGGCAACTGGATATCCACACGCAATCCACCCATCGGACTCTCAAGCAGTTGCAGTTTCCCGCCCCAAGCCTGGACGATGTCACGCACGATGCCCAACCCCAGACCGTGTCCATCGACTTCTTCGTCAAGCCGAGAACCCCGTTCAAGCACTTGCACACGCTGCTGGTGAGGGATACCAGGGCCGTCGTCGTCAACCCACAGCTGATAGTGTTCCTCGGTGGCTGCGATGCCCAAGTGCACCTCGCTGTCCGCCCATTTGCAGGCGTTGTCCAGCAGGTTACCCAGCAGTTCCAGCATGTCTTCGCGATCCCAGGGCAGCAGCAGGCCAGGTGGCACGGCGTGGCTCAGCAGCAGGCCCTCGCCATGGATCATGCCCAAGGTGCTCAGCAACCCCGGCAACTCGTCATCACAGGCAAATTGCGCACCCGGCAACGCATCGCCTGCCAGGCGTGCGCGGTTGAGCTCACGGGCCAGGCGCTGCTCGATCTGCTGCAACTGCTCGCGCATCTGTGCACGGACCTCAGGCAAGCCCTGCAGGCGCTCGCTGGATGCCAGGCTAAGCAGCACCGCCAGGGGCGTTTTCAGGGCGTGGCCCAGGTTACCCAGTGCATTGCGCGAGCGTCGCAGACTGTCTTCGGTATGGCTGAGCAAATGGTTGATCTGCCCAACCAGCGGCACCAGCTCACTGGGCACTTGGGCATCGAGCTGGGAGCGTTGCCCCTGCTGCAACTGGGCGATTTGCTGGCGCGCCCGCTCCAGCGGGCGCAGCGAGCGGGTGACGGTCATGCGCTGAAGGACCAGCACCAGGGCCAGCGCGACCAGGCCCATGCCCAGCCCAATTTGCTGAAGGCGCCGGAAGCCTTGTCGCACAGGTGAGTAATCTTGGGCGACACTGATGGATATGTCCTGCCCCAGGCGCCGGTAATCGGCACGCAGCGTCAGTAACTCCTGCCCTTCTGGCCCAAGCTCGTGCCGGTCCGACAGACCAGGGGCCGACGGTTTGGGCAGGTTCATGTCCCACAGGGAGCGTGAACGCCACGTGCCCTGGGCAAAGTCGATGCGAAAGTAATAGCCGGAAAACGGTCGCTGATAGGCAGCCGAGATGCGTTGCTCGTCGAGCTGCATGCCCGCAGGCCCGCGCACCAGCGCCACCAACAGGTTCTCGCTTTCATTGCGCAGGCCGTTTTCCAGGTAACGTTGCAACCCGGCTTCGAACAGCCACAGCGTCAGTTGCGCCAGTACCACCCCTACTACCACCAACACAGCCACCAGGCCCAGGCTGAGCCGCGCCTGGATCGACTTCACGCAGCGCTCCCGGCATACAGGTAGCCCTGGCCGCGTCGTGTCTCGATCACCGTACGGCCAAGTTTGCGGCGCAAGTGGTTGACGTGAACCTCGAGCACGTTGGAGTCGCGCTCGGTCTCGCCGTCGTAGAGGTGCTCAGCCAGGTGGCTTTTGGACAGGATCTGCTGGGGGTGCAGCATGAAGTAGCGCAACAGGCGAAATTCCGCGGCCGTAAGCTGGATATCGACGCCCTCGCGGCTTACGCATTGACGACGTTCGTCCAGATGCAAGCCGGCAGCCTCGAGCTTTGGCTGGTTGGCAAGTCCACGCGCGCGGCGCAGCAGCGCCTGGATGCGTAACTGCAATTCTTCGGGGTGAAAGGGTTTGCTGAGGTAATCGTCGGCGCCGGCCTTCAGCCCTTCGATGCGCTCGGCCCAGGAGCCACGCGCCGTCAGAATCAGCACAGGCGTCAGCAGCCCGCCTGCACGCCACTGAGCCAGGACTTCGAGGCCAGGCAACCCTGGCAGACCAAGGTCCAGGATGATCAGGTCATAAGGCTCGCACTGGCCCTGATAGACCGCATCTCGGCCATCGGCCAGCCAATCGACGGCGTACCCCTGACGCTGCAGCGCAGTGGTAAGTTCGTCGGCCAGCGGGACATTATCCTCGACAAGCAACAGGCGCATTCAGTCATCTTCCTCGTCTTTGAGCAGGGCACCGGTGGCAGCATCGAGCTTGACCTCCCGTACTACGCCGTCCACCGTCAGCAACTCGACCTCGTACTCATAGCGGTCGTCGTCTTCTTCAAGCTCTGCCTCCAGCAAACGCGCCCCTGGGTGACGGGCCATGGCCGTTTCCAGCAAGTGTTCGAGCGGTAGAATCACGCCCTTCTGGCGCAAAGCCAGTGCCTCATCCTGGTCCAGGTCCCGGGCAGCGGCCAGCGAGCACGCTGCCAGCAGAGCGAGGGCCAGGTAGCGCGCTGCCCGTGGAGGTGGGTTCATCAGTTGTCTCGCTCATCCTTCAGCAGTTCACCGGTCTTGGCATCGAAAGCCACGTCCCACTCCACATTCTGGGTATCGCGCAGTTCGACCTTGTACACGTAGCGGCCGTATTCGTCTTCAAGTTCCGAGTCCGTGACGGTGGAACCCGGGTGCTTGGCAATGGCGGCCGCCTTGAGTTCGTCCAGGGACTTGATGGTCTTGGTGTTGACCAGTTTGACCACTTCGTCAGGCTGCACATCCTTGGCGAATGCAGCATTGGCACCCAGCGACAGGGCAGCGGCGGTGAACAGTGCAGTCAAGGTTTTCATCGTTCGTTTCTCCATAATGCTGTACACGTTGTCTACGCAATCAACATTAACCAGCAGTCCTTAACTCAACCTGAAAACAGCTGGCCGCATGATAGCGTAGCCGGCAGGTCAACAGGGCACGTCTCGAACGGCTGCATCACTCTATAATGCGGCGCCCGTCGCCGCAGAGGTCCGCCATGAGCGCTATACACGTCAAGTACCCCGCCCTTACCCTGAAGGCTGGCCAACGCGCCTTGAGCCAAATTAGAGAGCGCGGGCTGCAGGCTGCCGACGTCGGCGTGCTCCCGGGCGCAGCAGGTGGGCCAAAACCGCTGGGCATTCAGGGCCTGGACTTGGCGCTGTTCGGTCAGTTCCTGCCATCGGCCCCTCGCCCGCGCGCACTGATTGGCGCATCGATTGGCGCCTGGCGCTTCGCAAGCGCCTGCCTTGACGACCCGGTTGCCGGGCTGCGGCGGCTGGGAATGCTCTACACCGAGCAGGATTTTGCAAAAGGCGTTACCCCAGCCCAGATAACACGCAGTTGCCAGTGCATGCTCGACGAGCTGTTGCAGGGGCGCGACGGCCAGGTGCTGGCGAGCCCGGCGTACCGGTTGAATATCCTGGTCGTCAAAAGCCATGGCCAGCTCGCTCACGATCATCGCGGCCGACTGGGTATGGGCCTTGGCTCGGTGATCGCCAGTAACCTGTTGGGCAGATCCCGCCTGGCCCGACATTTCGAGCGGGTCATTCTGCACGACAGCCGCAGCCTGCCACCGCTTGATACCCTGACGGATTTCCCGACGCGCTGCCTGCCGCTGGACCTGGCAAACCTGCGCCATGCCCTACTTGCCTCGGGATCGATCCCCATGGTCATGGAGGGGGTACGGGACATCCCAGGGGCCGGGACCGGCATGTACCGCGATGGCGGGCTGCTGGACTATCACCTGGATCTGCCCTACGGCGGCGATGACCTGGTGGTTTACCCGCACTTCACTGACAAAGTCGTCCCTGGCTGGTTCGACAAGGCCCTGCCGTGGCGCAAGGGCGATGCCAGGCGCCTGCAGAACGTACTGCTGCTGGCGCCCTCGCCGGCCTACCTGGCAACCCTGCCCCATGGGAAGCTGCCCGACCGAAACGACTTCAAGCGCTTCATGGGCGACGCACCGGCGCGCCAGCGCTACTGGTACAAGGCCATCGATGAAAGCCAACGCCTGGGCGACGAGTTTCTAGAATTGGTCGCCACCGGGCGGCTGCATGAACGACTGCAAGCCTTGTGAGAGGCATGCTGGTAAACTGCGCGCATTACTGATTCAGACAGAGTTTGACTGCGTGGAAATCTTTAAAGAATTTACGTTCGAATCCGCCCACCGCCTTCCCCATGTGCCCGAAGGCCATAAATGCGGGCGTTTGCATGGGCACTCGTTCAAGGTCGGCCTTCATCTGACGGGTCCGCTTGACCCGCATACCGGCTGGATTCGCGACTTCGCCGAGATCAAGGCCGTGTTCAAGCCCATTTACGAGCAGCTCGATCATAACTACCTGAACGACATTCCTGGCCTGGAAAATCCCACCAGCGAAGTCATCGCCAAATGGATCTGGGATCAGGTCAAACCGTTGCTGCCAGAGCTGTCCAAGGTGCGTATTCACGAGACGTGCACCAGTGGCTGCGAATACAGCGGCGACTAAGCCCAAAGGCAGGCTCTTAACGCGCTGACGCCTCCGTCCACGGCGCCTTGCCCAGCCTGGTCCGGCGGCGCAGTTGCACCGCTGCAGACCTGCGCGTGGCAACGTGCCACCGGATCAGCACCGGGCCGCGGTCTCAAGCACTTGAAGCATTAGCGAGCCCTGCTGCCCCTGGACGCCTGCGATCAACCGACGGCGTTGATGGGGCAAGTGCAACGTCACAGGTCCGCTATTCACTTGCTGCAACTGCGCATTGTGGACAGATGCCCCTTCTTCCAGGGTGGTGGGATCGAGCCCCTGGAGCTTCCAGAGAAAGTCTGGGAGGGCTCGCCTGCTGGTCCAGCGCTTGGCCAGGCTTGTCGTCCAACCGCGCTGTTCTTTAAGGGTAGAATCAAGCCGTCTGCCGTGACTGTCGAGCGGCCACAGCTCATAGACATGGCTTTCTCCATTGCCGTAGGCGGCAAAACAGAGGCGGTCGCATGCCATGCGGAATTCGCCGATGCGCCAGCGATCCGCGAAATAATCGCTCGTCTCAACGGCCAACCCGGCCCTCGGAGACCATTCGCTGCCTTCGTCGAACCTTGCCGTGACCAAGCCTTGTTCCGTTGATTCACCTTCAGGCCGCCACCAAGCACGTCCAATAAAACTGTATTGAGGCTTGAATGCGTACCGGACACCAGCACTTGCCAGTCCTGCTCCCCACGCCCACTCGCGGGCCTGATGCGCATAGTCGAGGATCTCTAGCGCTATCCGGCCAGGTTGGCCGCTGACCGTATTGATCAACGATACACCGTCTTTTTCACAGCGCCTTGAGCATTTTTCAAAATCAGGTTGCACAGTCGTGCACCGCGCTTGATGCCGGCATAGTCCATTGCTTCGACGGACCATAGATGGGTGGGATTGGCAAGACGCGACTGCCCGGCGCTCGGCTCATTCGCGCTTGACCGCCGCATAGCCCGACAATGAGGAGGGATTGTTGTAAAGGACTCGGTTCAGCGGTCGCCAGTCTCTGTCATAAGGCCGGATCTCGTAGGAGCCTTGCCCCATCCTCCCCTGAAGCGGCAATGTAGGCACCGAACCAGAACAGCTCGCCATACTGATGACCATCCTTGGTATAGTCCTCTGGCGCCAGTCGCAGTGGCCCTTGCCCCTCAGGCTCGGCCCGCCAGTAGTTGTACCAATGATCGTTGTGGATACTTGCTACGTCGACGTGAAGCCACATTGGGGCGAGCTTGTCCTGGCAGTCCCACCATCGATCCGGGTGAATCAGCTCTTCGGTCAACTGCCATCAGCAGCGGGCAAGAAACGAGAGTTCAGGGTGATGAATGTAGTCGGTCATGCTGGCTCACTCTTGAGTCGGAATGTGAGCCTAACGCTAAGCAACGCCGGCCGCGCATTGCAGAAGGAAGCGCTCTACATCAAGCCGGTCGAATCGATCAACACGTGTTGACCTAACTCGCCCTGACCGTAGTGGTTATTCCAACGGCCTGGGATGAGGAGGCACAGGGCGACCGACCACCTCCAGACTGAGTGCACCTCGTCGCCCCTGGTGGGTGGCGAGGTAAGAGCGACCAAACTGCTTGTAACGCCTGACTGCTGCCCCGGCAGGGTCAAACAACAGTAGATTGCTTTTACGCTGCCCAACCTTCAGATGCCGGGGATCAAGGCCATCAATGCCCCAGAGCGGCGCGTTCTCCGTTCCTGCCGCCTGGGGACTACCGGACATACCTATAAAGCCGAAGTCTTTGGCCATGACATACTCAAGCCTGGGCCACAGATCAACGGTGGACTCGAAATAGGCCGGCCTGATCTCGTAACTGTACAGATCGCGAACATGGTACACCCCAAACCACAGGACAGGGCACAAGATGCCAACGCCCCTGAAAGGCGGGCTGGGAGACGGTTCCAATGCGCCTTCAGGCTCTGTCCGCATCCAGCCATCATCACCGTCACCACTTTCGAAACCCACCCACAGCGGGGCCAGATGCTGCACGGCCGCGTGCCAAGCACCCTCTGCAATGCGGGCCCCGTCTATCTGCCACCAGCAACGTGCGTGAAAGCACAGATCGGGTTTGAAGGTATAGCTGTCCATCGAGATGCTCCATTAGATCGTCGGAAGCACCACGCTAGAGGCCAGCCAAGCAGCGAAATAGAGGGAAAGGTGACTACTCCAACGCGCTGTTGAGAAACGATGGCGCGATGTAGCGCTGGTAATGCGCCTCTGACAACAGAAAGAACTCACGATCAATTGCATCGCGCAGTTGTGGCAGTTCCCAGTCGCGGAACTCGGGCAGCAATGCCATGCCGTAGGCCTCCAGGTCCCGAATCATGCGCGCGCCCCTGGCGATGAGCTGGTAGGCCCAGCAGTACTCGGACTGCTGCTCGACATACCGTATGGCACGTTGTTCAAGTTGCTGGCGCAACAAGCCTTTGTCGAACACCTCGAGCTTGGCCATCATCACCTGAACCAGCAGTTGCTCCAGGCGTAACCAGACCGCGCGTTTTTGCGCATCGTCATAGCCATTCCAGTGGATGACCTCATGGTGGAAGCGCTTGCACCCTCGGCATACCGTGTCTCCGTAAACCGTGGAACACAGGCCGACGCAGGGCGTTTTGATGGACTTGTTGGACATGAAATACAACGGCTTGAAGGTGGAGTACGCGGCCATGTTAGCCCTTTGTCTAACCAGGGTCACCCGTTAAAGTCATCATCGCCGCCTTACCTTCCAGCGTTTTTTACCGTAGAATCATCCGGCCTTTTCGAAGGCAACAATGTCCGTTGGAAGCTGTTTTCAAAGCGTCACGAGCACAGTTGATCCGGCAGAACGACGTTGGTCCGGGCCTGCATCCCCGCAGGCCCTAGCCAGCCCTCATCAGATGCTCGTTCTGCAGGCGTAAAACTTTGAAAGCAGCTTCCGCAAGGATTCCTTGCGACCCTGGCCAGGCGGCCCAAGAAGCCATGACGGCGCATGGGTGCAAGGAATGCTGGATGAGCGTCCCGGACCCCTTAAAGGGGCCACTGATGAGGGAAATAACTGTGCTTGAAGCCTACCGCAAACACATCGAAGAGCGCGCCGCTCTGGGTATCGTGCCCCAGCCGCTGAACGCCGAACAAACTGCAGGCCTGGTCGAGTTGCTGAAAAACCCGCCGGCCGGCGAAGAAGCCTTCCTCGTAGACCTGCTCACCAACCGCGTACCGCCTGGAGTCGATGAGGCCGCCTATGTCAAGGCAGCCTTCCTTTCGGCCGTCTCCAAGGGCGAAGCCACCTCGCCGCTGATCGATCGCAAGCACGCCACCGAACTGCTGGGCACCATGCAGGGCGGCTACAACATCGAGACGCTGGTCGCGCTGCTGGATGACGCCGAGCTGGGCGCCGTCGCGGCCGAGCAGCTCAAGCACACCCTGCTGATGTTCGATGCCTTCCACGACGTGGCTGAAAAAGCCAAGGCCGGCAACGCTCATGCCAAGGCCGTGCTGGAATCCTGGGCTGCCGGCGAGTGGTTCACCTCGCGCCCGGCCATCGCCGACAAATACACCCTGACCGTGTTCAAGGTGCCTGGCGAAACCAACACCGATGACCTGTCCCCTGCCCCGGATGCCTGGTCGCGCCCTGACATCCCGCTGCACGCCCTGGCCATGCTGAAAATGGCCCGCGACGGTATCGAGCCGCAGCAGCCGGGCTCAGTAGGCCCGCTGGCTCAGATCGAAGCGGTCAGGGCCAAGGGCTTCCCGGTCGCCTACGTGGGTGACGTGGTGGGTACCGGTTCTTCGCGCAAATCCGCCACCAACTCGGTGCTGTGGTTCTTCGGCGACGATATCCCGTACGTCCCCAACAAGCGTGCCGGCGGTTTTTGCTTCGGCACCAAGATCGCCCCGATCTTCTACAACACCATGGAAGACGCCGGCGCCCTGCCGATCGAGTTCGATTGCACCGACCTGGCCATGGGCGACGTGATCGACGTCTACCCGTTCAAAGGTGAAGTACGCCGTCACGAAAGCAATGAGCTGGTCACCACATTCGCGCTCAAGACCGAAGTGCTGCTCGACGAAGTGCGGGCTGGTGGCCGTATCCCACTGATCGTCGGCCGTGGCCTGACCGAAAAAGCCCGTGCCGAGCTTGGCCAGGGCCCATCGGACCTGTTCAAGAAGCCAGAGCAGCCTGCCGACACCGGCAAAGGGTTCACCCTGGCGCAGAAGATGGTCGGCCGCGCGTGTGGCCTGCCGGAAGGCCAAGGCGTACGTCCAGGCGCCTATTGCGAGCCGAAGATGACCACCGTGGGTTCCCAGGACACCACTGGCCCCATGACCCGTGACGAGCTCAAGGACCTGGCCTGCCTGGGCTTCTCCGCTGACCTCGTGATGCAGTCCTTCTGCCACACCGCGGCCTATCCGAAGCCAATCGACGTCACCACCCACCACACCCTGCCAGACTTCATCCGCACCCGTGGCGGCGTGTCGTTGCGCCCAGGGGACGGCATCATCCACAGCTGGTTGAACCGCATGCTGATGCCCGATACCGTGGGCACCGGTGGCGACTCGCATACCCGCTTCCCGATCGGCATTTCCTTCCCTGCAGGCTCCGGCCTGGTAGCCTTCGCTGCCGCCACCGGCGTGATGCCACTGGACATGCCAGAGTCGATCCTGGTGCGTTTCAAAGGCAAGCTGCAACCTGGCATCACCCTGCGTGACCTGGTGCATGCCATCCCTTACTACGCCATCCAGCAGGGCCTGCTGACCGTCGAGAAGAAGGGCAAGAAAAACGCCTTCTCCGGTCGCATCCTTGAAATCGAAGGCCTTGACGAACTGACCGTCGAGCAGGCCTTCGAGCTCTCGGACGCCTCGGCTGAACGCTCCGCCGCCGGTTGCACCATCAAGCTGCCGGAAAAAGCCATTGCCGAGTACCTCAAGTCCAACATCACCCTGCTGCGTTGGATGATCGGCGAGGGCTACGGTGATGCACGCACCCTGGAGCGTCGCGCCCAGGCCATGGAAGCCTGGCTGGCCAACCCAGAACTGCTGTCGGCCGACGCCGATGCCGAATACGCCGAAATCATCGAAATCGACCTGGCCGACGTCAAGGAGCCTGTGCTCTGCGCCCCGAACGACCCGGACGATGCTCGCCTGCTGTCCTCGGTACAGGGTGAGAAGATCGACGAAGTGTTCATCGGTTCGTGCATGACCAACATTGGTCACTTCCGCGCCGCTGGCAAGCTGCTGGAAAAGGTCAAGGGTGGTATTCCGACCCGTCTGTGGCTGGCTCCGCCGACCAAGATGGATGCTCATCAGCTGACCGAAGAAGGCTACTACGGCATCTACGGCAAAGCCGGTGCGCGGATGGAAATGCCAGGCTGCTCCCTGTGCATGGGTAACCAGGCGCGGGTGCAGACCGGTTCGACCGTGGTGTCGACCTCGACCCGTAACTTCCCGAACCGCCTGGGCGACGCCACCAACGTGTACCTGGCATCGGCCGAGCTGGCTGCGGTGGCTTCGATCATCGGCAAGTTGCCGACCGTCGAAGAGTACATGCAGTACGCCAAGGACATCGACAGCATGTCTGCCGACGTCTACCGCTACCTGAGCTTCGACCAGATTGCCGAGTTCCGCGAAGCGGCCGCTAACGCCAAGATTCCAGTGGTCCAGGCGTAAGCCAGACAGCCATCCACTGGCTCCATGAAAAAAGCCCCGGCAGTGATGCCGGGGCTTTTTTTTCATTCAGAACAGTCAGGCACCGACTAAATCACGCCCAGACGCCTTCTTGAACGTGACGGGCCGGCGATGGCGAGCACGCCTGTCAGAAACTATCGCCAGGAACGCGTACCCAGCCCTCCATCAACACACGCGCGCTGCGACTCATGATCGCCTTGGTCACCGACCACTGCCCATCGATCAGGCACGCCTGCGCACCTACCCGCAAGGTGCCCGATGGATGCCCGAAGCGTACAGCGCTGCGCTCACCGCCGCCTGCAGCAAGGTTCACCAGTGTCCCCGGGATGGCCGCAGCCGTACCGATCGCGACGGCGGCAGTGCCCATCATCGCGTGATGCAGCTTGCCCATGGACAAGGCACGCACCAGCAAGTCGATATCTTCTGCCCCCACCTGCTTGCCACTTGAAGCGAGATAAGCCTGTGCCGGCGCCACGAATGCCACCTTGGGGGTATGCTGGCGTGCGGCAGCCTGCCCTACATGTTCGATCAGCCCCATGCGCAGCGCACCATGGGCCCGTATCGCCTCGAACCGCTCAAGGGCAGCCGGATCCCCATTGATGGCATCCTGCAACTCCATGCCGCTGTAACCAAGATCGGCTGCATTGAGAAACACCGTTGGGATACCGGCATTGATCAACGTCGCCTTGAAGGTGCCAACCCCCGGTACTGCAAGCTCGTCGATCAGGTTGCCGGTAGGGAACATCGCCCCACCTTCCCCATCATCGTCGGCTGCCGGATCAAGAAACTCCAGCTGCACTTCGGCGGCAGGGAACGTGACGCCATCAAGCTCAAAGTCGCCGGTCTCCTGAACCTGACCGTCGCTCATCGGCACATGCGCTACGATGGTCTTGCCGATGTTGGCCTGCCAGATACGCACCGTGGCGACACCGGTTTCGGGTACCTGCGTGGGTTCTATCAGGCCACTGCCGATGGCGAACGCACCCACTGCTGCGGAAAGGTTGCCGCAGTTGCCGCTCCAGTCTACGAAAGGCTTGTCGATACTGACCTGGCCGAACAGGTAGTCCACATCATGATCAGGGCGCTTGCTGGCGGACAGGATCACGACCTTGCTGGTGCTGGACGTCGCCCCGCCCATGCCGTCGATCTGCTTGCCATAGGGGTCGGGGCTGCCGATTACCCGCAGCAGCAAGGCATCGCGTGCCGGGCCGGGCGTTTGCGCCTGCGCCGGGAGGTCCTTCAAGCGGAAGAACACGCCTTTGCTGGTGCCGCCACGCATGTAAGTAGCCGGAATCTTGATTTGAGGTGCATGTGCCATGGATTGAAGCCTCTTGGATGGCCCGGTGGTCCGAGCCAGTGCGGGCGACTGGGGGCCGCAAGGCGGCCACGTTGTGTTAAACGGTCGCTTCGAGGAAGTCCTGGGCAAAGCGTTGCAACACCCCGCCCGCTTCGTAGATCGACACCTCTTCGGCTGTATCCAGACGACAGGTCACCGGCACGTCAAAACGCTCTCCTGTGCGACGGGTCACCGCCAGGGTCAAGGTAGCGCGGGGAGTACGGATGCCTATCACGTCATAGGTTTCGCTGCCGTCCAGGCCCAGCACCTTACGGTCGGTACCCGGCATGAATTCGAGGGGCAAGACGCCCATGCCCACCAGGTTCGTGCGGTGGATGCGCTCGAACCCCTCGGCGACGATGGCCTCCACGCCCGCCAGACGCACCCCTTTGGCAGCCCAGTCGCGTGAAGAGCCCTGACCGTAATCGGCACCGGCCACGATGATCAGCGGCTGCTTGCGCTGCATGTAGGTTTCGATCGCTTCCCACATGCGCATGACCCGGCCTTCGGGTTCAAGGCGTGCTAGCGAACCCTGCCTTACGCTGCCATCTTCATTGCGCACCATCTCGTTGAACAGCTTGGGGTTGGCGAAGGTGGCGCGCTGAGCCGTGAGGTGGTCCCCACGGTGGGTGGCATAGGAGTTGAAGTCCTCTTCAGGCAAGCCCATTTTGGCCAGGTACTCCCCCGCCGCGCTGTCGAGCATGATGGCATTGGAGGGCGACAGGTGATCGGTGGTGATGTTGTCCGGCAGCAACGCCAGCGGGCGCATGCCACGCAAGGTGCGTTCTCCCGCCAGGGCGCCTTCCCAGTAGGGCGGGCGACGGATGTAGGTGCTCATGGGGCGCCAGTCGTACAGCGGCGCTACCTTGGGCCCACGGTCTTGCTCCACGGCGAACATGGGGATGTAGACCTTTCGGAACTGTTCGGGCTTGACCGCAGCGCGGACCATCGCATCGATTTCTTCATCGCTGGGCCAGATGTCCTTGAGGCGAATTTCACGGCCATCCGATGCCACGCCCAGCACATCTTTCTCGATATCGAAACGGATCGTACCCGCGATGGCATAGGCCACAACCAAAGGCGGGGACGCCAGAAATGCCTGTTTGGCATACGGGTGAATACGGCCATCGAAGTTTCGGTTACCCGACAACACCGCGGTCGTATACAGGTCCCGATCGATGATTTCCTGCTGGATGGCCGGGTCGAGGGCGCCGGACATGCCGTTGCAGGTAGTGCAGGCGAAGGCGACGATGCCGAAGCCCAACGCTTGGAGCTCCGCCTCCAGGCCCGCCTCCTCCAGGTACAGCTGCACTGCCCTGGATCCAGGGGCGAGGGATGACTTGACCCAAGGCTTGCGCGTTAGCCCCAGCCTATTGGCATTGCGCGCCAGCAACCCGGCAGCGATCACGTTGCGCGGGTTGCTGGTGTTGGTGCAACTGGTGATGGCTGCGATGATCACCGCCCCGTCCGGCATCTGACCGGGTACCTGCTCCCAGGCACCTGCGATCCCCTTGGCGGCCAGCTCGCTGGTGGCCACCCGGGCATGGGGGTTTGAGGGGCCCGCCATGGTGCGCACCACGCTGGACAGATCGAAGTCCAGCGTGCGCTCGTAGACCACCTCGGTAAAGCTGTCAGCCCACAGACCCGCGGCTTTGGCGTAGGTCTCTACCAGTACGACCTGCTGTTCCTCGCGGCCTGTCAGGCGCAGGTAGTCGATGGTTTGCTGATCGATGGCGAACATGGCCGCGGTGGCGCCATATTCAGGGGCCATGTTGGAGATGGTGGCGCGGTCGCCGAGCGTCAGGGCACGGGCGCCTTCCCCATAAAATTCCAGGTAGGCGCCGACCACCTTCTGCTTGCGCAAAAATTCGGTCAGGGCCAATACCAGGTCGGTTGCCGTCAGGTTGGGCGCCAGTTTACCAGTGAGCTGGACGCCAACGATTTCCGGCAGGCGCATCCAGGAGGCGCGCCCGAGCATGACGTTCTCGGCCTCAAGCCCGCCCACGCCGATGGCGATGACGCCCAAAGCGTCCACATGCGGGGTGTGGCTGTCGGTGCCGACACAGGTGTCCGGGTAGGCCACGCCGTCATCGTTGTGTACCACGGGCGACATCTTCTCCAGGTTGATCTGGTGCATGATGCCGTTGCCAGGCGGGATGACATCGACGTTCTTGAACGCTTTCTTGGTCCAGTTGATGAAATGGAAACGGTCTTCGTTGCGGCGATCCTCGATGGCCCTGTTGCGTTCGAACGCCCGGGGGTCATAGCCGCCACACTCGACGGCCAGTGAGTGATCGACGATTAGCTGCACTGGCACCACCGGGTTGACCTGGGCAGGGTCACCGCCCTTGTCGGCGATGGCATCGCGCAAGCCGGCCAGGTCGACCAGCGCGGTCTGACCCAGGATGTCATGGCAGACGACCCGGGCCGGATACCAGGGGAAATCGAGGTCGCGCTTGCGCTCTATCAGCTGGGCCAACGACGCCTGGAGCGTGCCAGGGCTGCAGCGGCGCACCAGGTTCTCGGCCAGCACACGCGAGGTGTAGGGCAAGCCCTGGTAGGCGCCGGGCTTGATGGCCTCGACGGCAGCGCGGGCGTCGAAGTAATCCAGGTCAGTGCCTGGCAAGGCTTTGCGGTAGGCAGTATTCATATCGTTATCAGGCTCGGTCACGGATGGCGTTCAAGGGTGCGCGTGCGGGCAGACATGCTGGGCCACCCCGCGAGGCCAACAAAGTCTGCGCGGGGTGGGCGACCATCAGCGCTGCTCGATCGGCACGAACTGACGCTGTTCGACGCCGATGTATTCGGCACTCGGACGGATGATGCGGTTGTTCTCACGCTGCTCGAACACGTGCGCTGCCCACCCGGTAAGCCGCGAGCAGACGAAGATCGGGGTGAACAGCTTGGTCGGTATGCCCATGAAGTGATACGCCGAGGCATGGTAGAAATCGGCGTTGGGGAATAAGCGCTTTTGCTCCCACATGGTCTTGTCGATGGCTTCGGACACCGGGTACAGCACCGTGTCGCCCACCTCATCGGCAAGGCGCTTGGACCACCCTTTGATCACCTCGTTACGCGGGTCGGACTCTTTGTAGATGGCATGACCAAAGCCCATGATCTTGTCTTTGCGCTCGAGCATGTGCAGCAACTCGGTCGTCGCTTGTTGCGGGCTCTGGAAGCGCTCGATCAGCTCCATGGCCGCCTCGTTGGCGCCGCCGTGCAGCGGGCCGCGCAGCGAACCGATGGCGGCGGTGACGCAGGAGTACAGGTCGGACAAGGTCGAGGCACACACGCGGGCGGTGAAGGTGGAGGCGTTGAACTCGTGCTCGGCGTAGAGAATGAGCGATACGTTCATCACCTTCACATGCAGCTCACTGGGCTGCTTGCCATGGAGTAACTGCAGGAAGTGGCCGCCCAAGGTGTCCTGGTCACTGACACAGTCGATGCGCACGCCGTGATGGCTGAAGCGGTACCAGTAACACATGATCGCCGGGAAGACGGCCAGGAGCCGGTCGGTCTTGTCGCGCTGAGCATCGAAGGTGAGCTCGGGCTCCAGGGTTCCGAGCACGGAGCAGCCCGTGCGCATCACGTCCATCGGGTGAGCGTCGCGCGGGATGCGCTCCAGTACTTCTTTCAACGCCTGGGGCAGGTCGCGCAGGCCCTTGAGCTTGTGCTTGTAGTCGGCAAGCTCGGCCTGGCAGGGCAGCTCGCCATACAACAACAGGTAAGCCACCTCCTCGAATTCGGCGTGGGCAGCCAGGTCGCGGACGTCATACCCGCGATAGGTCAGCCCTGCGCCGGCCTGACCGACCGTCGACAGGGCCGTCTGACCGGCAACCTGACCGCGTAGGCCTGCGCCGCTGAGTACTTTTGCTTCGGCCATGGTGCTTCTCCTTTCTTGAACTTGTTATGGAATGCAGGCTGGCTAACCCTTATCTACCCCTGACCCATGGCGCTGCAGCGCGCGCAGTGGGCAGGTCAGCCTTTTTTCTGGGCAAACAATGCATCGAGACTTTGCTCGAAAGCGTGATAACCAATGGCGTCGTAGAGTTCCATGCGTGTCTGCATGGTATCGATCACGTTCTTCTGCGTGCCATCACGGCGCAGGGCGGCGTAGACGTTCTCGGCAGCCTTGTTCATGGCGCGGAACGCCGACAGTGGATACAGCACCAGCGACACATCGACCGAGCCCAGCTCTTCGGTGGTGTACAAAGGCGTGGCACCGAACTCGGTGATGTTAGCCAGGATGGGGGCCTTGACCCGGTCGGCGAACGTCTTGTACATCGCAAGTTCGGTGATGGCTTCGGGGAAGATCATGTCCGCGCCGGCCTCGACACAGGCGGCCGCCCGATCCAGCGCCGCATTGAGCCCCTCGACCGCCAGCGCATCGGTACGGGCCATGATCACGAAGCTGTCATCAAGGCGGGCATCGACCGCCGCCTTGATGCGATCGACCATCTCCTGCTGGGTGACGATTTCCTTGTTCGGACGGTGGCCACAACGCTTGGCGCCCACCTGATCCTCGATATGAATGGCCGCGGCGCCGAACTTGCTCATGGCGCGCACGGTGCGGGCAACGTTGAAGGCCGAGGCACCGAACCCGGTGTCCACGTCCACCAGCAGTGGCAGGTCGCACACATCAGTGATGCGCCTGACATCGGTCAGCACGTCGTCCAGGCCACTGATGCCCAGGTCAGGTAAACCCAGGGAGCCTGCTGCCACACCGCCGCCGGACAGGTAGATGGCCTTGAAACCGGCACGCTTGGCCAGCAAGGCGTGGTTGGCATTGATGGTGCCGACCACTTGCAGCGGGCGCTCGGCGGCCACTGCGTCGCGAAAACGTTGGCCTGGGGTACTCTGGACGGTCATTGTTCACCTCGTGTGCTGTGGGTGTGGTCGCCTTGGTAATGGCGCTCGATGTTGCGTTTGGAGGCAGCGATGTGACGACGCATCAACAGCTCGGCCAACTCGCCGTCACCCTCGGCGATGGCGTCCAGGATGCGGTGGTGCTCGGCGAAGGCCTGACGCGGCCGATTGGGTGTGGCCGAGAACTGGATACGGTACATGCGCACCAGTTGGTACAGCTCTCCACAGAGCATCTTGACCAAGGTCTGGTTGCCGCTGCCCTGGATGATGCGATAGTGAAAATCGTAGTCACCTTCCTGCTGGTAGTAGCCCACGCCCGCCTGGAAGGCAGCATCGCGCTCATGGGTTTCCAGCACCTGGCGCAGCTCGTCGATGTCGGCTCGGCCCATGCGCTGGGCCGCCAGGCGGCAGGCCATGCCTTCGAGCGACTCGCGGATTTCATAGAGCTCGATGAGTTCGGCGTGACTCAGTGAAACCACCCGTGCGCCCACATGGGGCACACGAACCAGCAGGCGCTGGCCCTCGAGGCGGTGAATGGCTTCACGCAGCGGGCCTCGGCTGATGCCATAGGTGCGGGCAAGCTCCGGCTCGGAAATCTTGCTCCCCGGGGCTATGTCCCCCCGTACAATGGCCGCCTGAATCCGCCTGAAGACATGCTCGGACAGGGTTTCCGATTCCTCGTTGCCAGTCGGGTTACCCGTTGAGAGCGCCTGCATATTGTTGACACCTTTTACAAAACGTGGCGTTAAATCTAACGCCAGGTCTCGTAATAGTCAAAGCCCTAGACAACATTGTCAACAATGCACTCAACAAGAAACTACCCTCTGATCCAACTGTCAGATCGCGCACCGCTGGCGTCAATACGTCGGCGTGATAGAATGCCGCGCCTTCGATGGAGTATGGATAGCCCGTCTGCCCCGCCCGCATGGTGCCGGCAGATCAACGAGGAAGCTTGTGCAGCCGTTGCCAGTCGCCTTACCCCGAACTTTGCACAATACCGCGCCAGGACTATGAAACTGACACCCTTTGCTTTGCTGATTAGCCTCCTCCTGTTGCCGGCCCTGAGCCAGGCAGCCGGCAAGACCGTGTACGGTCTGAACGAATATGCTCGCCTGGGCGACCTCGACCTCGAAGTGGCGGCCAAGCTCGACACCGGGGCCAAGACAGCCTCGCTCAGCGCCCGCGACATCAAGCGTTTCAAGCGCAATGGCGAAAGCTGGGTGCGCTTCTACCTGGCCATCGATGCTGCCCATTCCCACCCCATCGAACGCCCGCTGGCGCGCGTGAGCAAGATCAAGCGCAGGGCGGGCGACTACGACGCCGAATCGGGCAAGGCCTACACCGCACGCCCCGTCATCGAGCTGGACATCTGCATGGGCCAGGCCAGGCGCACCATCGAAGTCAACCTCACCGATCGCAGCGCTTTCCAGTTCCCACTGTTGATCGGCTCGGAGGCTTTGAAGCATTTCGACGCCCTGGTCGACCCAAGCCTTAAATATGCGGCCGGCAAACCTGCCTGTGCCACCGACGCTCCCAAAGCAGAGTAATTCCGATGCGCTCTCTTACCCTCCATCTGAAAGTCCTGATCACCGTCCTGGTGTTGCTGGGCGTAGCGGTCACGGCTTATCAGATCTTCGTACTCGGCATCCCGGTGACCGAGGATGAAACGGACGATCTGTGGAACATCGATGCCAAGATCGAATTTGTGGCCAGCACCAAGGACCCGGTAAAGGTCCAGATGTTCGTGCCGCCCCTGAATCGGGATTACGTGAGCCTCAACGAAAGCTTCATTTCCAACAACTATGGTGTGAGCGTCAACCGCGCCGACGGCAACCGCAAGGTCACCTGGTCCGCGCGGCGCGCCAGCGGCAACCAGACCCTTTACTACCGGCTGGTGCTGACCAAGCGCTATAGCACCGAGAAAGCCAAGGTCAAGGGCCCGACCTTCCGCGACAGCCTCGCAGTAGAAGGCCCCGAGAAGATCGCCGCCGAAGCCTTGATGGCACCGATTCGTCAGCATTCGGCCGATGTCGAGACGTTCGTCAGCGAAACCATCAAGCGCGTCAACAACCTCAACGACGACAACGTCAAGCTGCTGCTGGCAGGCGATACCTCACCGATGAAGAAGGCGCAGGTCATTGACCTGCTGCTGTCCATTGCCCACGTGCCGATGGAGAAGGTGCACACGATCCGCCTGGTGGCCGACACCCCGCAAACCCCGGAACTGTGGTTGCGCAGCTTCAACGGCAACGACTGGCTGTATTTCAACCCCGAGACCGGTGAGCAAGGCCTGCCCAACGATCGGCTATTGTGGTGGACCGGGGATGACAACCTGATCACGGTCGATGGCGGCAAGCGGGCCAACGTCACCTTCAGCATGAACAACAGCGAGATGAACGCCATCCGCCTGGCCAAGCTGACAGACGAGAACACCGACGCCGACTTCCTCGAATACTCCCTGTATGGGCTGCCGCTGCAGACCCAGCAGACCTTCATGATCATGGTCATGATTCCCATCGGCGTGCTGGTGATTCTGGTGCTGCGCAACCTGATCGGCATCCAGACCCTGGGTACCTTCACACCGGTCCTGATCGCCCTGGCCTTCCGCGAAACACAGCTCGGCTTCGGGATCGTGCTGTTCACCGTCATCACCGCGCTGGGGCTATCGCTGCGCTCCTACCTCGAGCACCTGAAGCTGCAGATGCTGCCCCGCCTTTCGGTGGTGCTGACATTCGTCGTGGTATTGATTGCCGCCATCAGCCTGTTCAGCCACAAACTGGGCCTTGAGCGCGGCTTGTCGGTCGCGCTGTTCCCGATGGTGATCCTGACCATGACCATCGAACGCCTGTCGATCACCTGGGAAGAACGCGGCGGCGGTCATGCCATGAAAGTGGCCATCGGCACCTTGTTCGCCGCCTCTCTCGCGCACCTGCTGATGATGGTACCGGAGCTGGTCTACTTCGTGTTCACCTTCCCGGCCGTGCTGTTGATTCTGGTGGGCTTCATGCTGGCAATGGGTCGCTATCGCGGCTACCGCCTGACCGAGCTGGTCCGCTTCAAGGCATTCCTGAAGAAGGCGGACGCCTGATGTTCGGCCTGATCAAGACGTGGAAAGCCCTGGAGGCCCGGGGCATCATGGGTATCAATCGGCGCAATGCAGACTATGTACTCAAGTACAACAAGCGCCACCTGTACCCGATCGTCGACGACAAGATCATCACCAAGGAGCGCGCCCTGGCAGCCGGCATCCATGTGCCGGAAATGTACGGCGTCATCGAGACGGAAAAGCAGATCGAGAAGCTTGACGAGATCATCGGCGGGCGCAGCGACTTCGTGATCAAGCCGGCTCAGGGCGCCGGGGGTGATGGCATCATGGTCATCGCCGACCGTTTCGAAGACCGTTACCGGACGGTGTCCGGCAAGATCATCAGCCATGAGGAAATCGAGCACCAGATTTCCAGCATCCTCACCGGGCTGTACTCGCTCGGCGGCCATCGCGACCGCGCCCTGATCGAGTACCGCGTCACCCCGGACCAGATCTTCAAGAGCATCAGTTATGAAGGCGTACCGGACATCCGCATCATCGTCCTGATGGGCTACCCGGTCATGGCCATGCTGCGCCTGCCCACCCGCCAGTCCGGCGGCAAGGCCAACCTACACCAAGGCGCCATCGGTGTGGGCGTGGATTTGGCCACAGGCGTGACGCTGCGTGGCACTTGGCTGAACAACATCATCAGCAAGCATCCCGACACCACCAACGCAGTGGACGGCGTGCAGCTGCCGACCTGGGACGGGTTCATGAAGCTGGCCGCCGGCTGCTATGAGCTGTGCGGCCTGGGCTACATTGGCGTGGACATGGTGCTGGACCAGGAAAAAGGCCCACTGATCCTCGAGCTCAACGCTCGCCCAGGGCTGAATATCCAGATCGCCAACGATTGCGGCCTGACGCAACGCACCCATGCGATCGAGGCGCATCTTGAGGCACTGGCCAAAGAGGGTGTGACCGAAGATGCCGAGCAACGCGTGCGCGTTGCCCAAGGCCTGTTCGGCCACAGGCCCGGTCACTAAGGAGCGGGGTTGGCCACCAGCCCCGGCCAGATGAAGATGGCGAATGTCGCCCTGACGCTAGGCGCAATGCCTGCACCGGACTACAATCGCCGTCCTCGCTTTTAATCGCCGTCCCTACTGATGCCGACCTGCACGTTGTACGCCCTGCCCTACCAGCCTGACCCGGCTACCTACTTTTCCTGCTTGCGTGATGCTCCAGGCGCCATTTTGCTCGACAGCGCTCGCCCCGGCGCTGAACGCGGCCGCTTCGACCTGCTGAGCGCGTGGCCAGTACAGCAGTTGCAGGTGCTGGCGGACGAAACAGGGCGCGCCTTCCTGCAGCGGTTGCGCGCTGCGCTGGCTCGCTTGGGCGCTGCACATCTACCGCCAGAGAGCGAGCTGCCGTTTGCCGGTGGGTTGATCGGTTACCTGAGCTACGATTTTGGTCGTCGGCTGGAACACTTGCCGACCCAGGCGGTGGACGACCTCGGCCTGCCGGATGCCCAACTGGGCGTGTACGCATGGGCGTTGGTTACCGACCACGCCACCCGTACCAGCCAACTGGTGTTTCACCCAAGCCTGGGCCGTGAAGAGCGTGAGCGACTGGTGCGCCTGTTCGAGGGGTGTGAACCTCGGGTTAGCGGGGCTTTCAAGCTGCTCGCCCCAATGGCTGGTGACCTTGCGCCCAAGCAGTACCATGCAGCCTTCGAGCAGGTTCAACGCTACATCCAGGCAGGTGACTGCTACCAGATCAACCTGACCCAACGGTTTCGCGCTGCTTGCCAGGGCGATCCCTGGCGAGCTTATCAAGCCCTTCGCCAGGCATGCCCAACGCCCTTCTCCGGGTTCCAGCAATTGGCAGACGGCAGCGCCTTGTTGAGCTTCTCGCCCGAGCGGTTCATTCGGGTCAGCAAGGGTCATGTGGAAACCCGTCCGATCAAGGGCACCCGTGCGCGGGGTCACGATGCGGCCGAGGATGCGCGCAATGCCGAGCAACTGCTGCAAAGCCCCAAGGACCGGTCGGAAAACCTGATGATCGTGGACTTGTTGCGCAATGACCTGGGCCGTACGTGCGAAATTGGCTCCGTCAAAGTGCCTGAGCTGTTCAGCCTGGAAACCTACCCCAATGTGCACCATCTGGTCAGCAGCGTGACAGGCACGCTGGCGGCTGGCAGGGACGCACTGGATCTGATCGGCGACAGCTTTCCTGGCGGCTCGATTACCGGCGCGCCCAAGATCCGCGCGATGCAGATCATCGATGAGCTTGAACCCACTCGCCGAGCGCTTTACTGCGGATCGCTGCTGTATGTCGATGTACGCGGCGAGATGGACAGTTCTATCGCCATCCGCAGCCTGTTGATCAAGAACGGCCAGGTCAGTTGCTGGGGCGGTGGCGCCGTGGTCGCCGACTCCGAATGGCAGGCCGAGTACGAGGAGTCCATTGCCAAAGTGCGGGTGCTGATGCAGACCTTGCAGGGGCTTTGAAAGCTGGTTTACCCCGTGAACTGCTGAACGCAGCTTGGCGTGTCCCGCAACCAGGATGGGTTTTTTGTTACCATTGCCTCACTACGAGCGCCCAGCGCCACAGCCAAGATGGAAACCGCCTGATGAGCCAACCTTTCGACGTCGCTGCCCTGGCAGCGGCTTACGCGGACAAATCCCCACAGGACATTCTCAAGCTTGCCTTCGAGCACTTCGGCGACGATCTGTGGATCTCCTTCAGCGGTGCCGAAGATGTGGTACTGGTGGACATGGCCTGGAAGCTTAACAAACAGGTCAAAGTATTCAGCCTCGACACCGGGCGCTTGCATCCGGAGACCTATCGCTTCATCGATCAGGTGCGCGAGCAGTACAACCTGCCCATCGAAATCCTCAGCCCCGATCGCAGCAAGCTCGACCCGTTCGTCAAAGACAAAGGCCTGTTCAGCTTCTACCGTGACGGCCACGGCGAGTGCTGCGGCATCCGCAAGATCGAGCCCCTGCGCCGCAAGCTTGCGACCGTCAGTGCCTGGGCCACGGGGCAGCGCCGCGACCAGAGCCCCGGCACGCGCAGCCAGGTCGCAGCCCTGGAGATCGACACCGGCTTCTCCACCCCGGAGCGCACGCTCTACAAGTTCAACCCTCTGGCTCAGATGAGCAGCGAAGAAGTCTGGGGCTACATCCGCATGCTCGAGCTGCCCTACAACAGCCTGCATGAGCGCGGTTTCATCAGCATCGGTTGCGAGCCCTGCACGCGCCCTGTGCTACCTAATCAGCACGAGCGCGAAGGCCGCTGGTGGTGGGAAGAGTCGACCCAGAAGGAATGCGGCCTGCACGCCGGCAACCTGATCACCAAGGCCTGAAACGCGGGCGATACCTTTGAAAAGGGCCGCGTGGCGGCCCTTGCGTCCGAGGATCAGTGCACCGGTAACTCGACACCTTCGAACAATGCCTCCAGCTCCTGCTTGTTGTGACACTGGATGGCCTTGGCCATCACTTCACGGGTCAGGTGCGGCGCAAACTTCTCGATGAAGTCGCACATGAACCCGCGCAGGAAAGTGCCACGCCGGAAGCCGATCTTGGTGATGCTGGCTTCGAACAGTTCGCTGGCGTCCAGGGCTACCAGGTCACCGTCCAGCTTGGCGTCAACTGCCATGCCTGCAACGATGCCCACGCCCAAACCGAGGCGGACGTACGTCTTGATCACGTCCGCGTCCGCCGCCGTGAACACCACCTTGGGCGTCAGGCCGCGGTTGCTGAAAGCTTCGTCCAGCTTGGAGCGCCCAGTAAAGCCGAACACATAGGTAACGATGGGATATTCGGCCACCGCTTCGAGGGTCAGCTTGGGAAGCTTGGCCAATGGATGGCCCTGCGGAACCACCACGCAACGGTTCCACTTGTAGCACGGCATCATGATCAGGTCGCCGAACAGCTCGAGCGCTTCTGTGGCGATGGCGAAATCCACCGTACCGTCTGCGGCCATCTCGGCGATCTGCATCGGGGAGCCCTGATGCATGTGCAAGGACACTTCCGGGTACTGCTTGATGAAGCCACTGATCACCGGAGGCAAAGCGTAGCGAGCCTGGGTGTGGGTGGTGGCGATGGAGAGCGTGCCCTTTTTCTCGTTGGAAAACTCCTGGGCGATCTGCTTGATGCTCTCGACCTTGCGCAGGATTTCGCCAGCGGTGTTGATGATGCGCTCCCCTGCTGGGGTCACACGCGTCAGGTGCTTGCCGCTACGCGCAAATACCTCGACGCCCAACTCGTCTTCGAGCAGTCGGATCTGCTTGCTGATCCCCGGCTGCGAGGTATACAGGCTTTGTGCTGTCGCAGAGACGTTGAGGTCATGGTGCGCTACTTCCCAGATGTAGCGCAGTTGTTGAAGCTTCATAAGGTTCCCTCAGTTCAGCGTGGGTCAGCGGCAGCGGGCAGCGGGCAGCGGGCAGCGGGCAGCGGGCAGCGGGCAGCGACGATATATAACTATATTAGTGGTAATCGTAATAAATCTAGAACTATTTTGTTACACCGCCCGGAATATTCCCACAGCGTGATTCAGCCTTTCCTACGACCTAGATGCTGTGCCAAGGGGACCATATAGACCGGTACAGGCGAGAGCTGGAGCAATCTGACCGCCGTCCTACCCAAGGGCACGTCCACGCCCGCCCCGGCGCTGTGACTGCCGAAGACAAGCAGGTCGACGCTCAGGCGCTGGGCCTGATCCAGGATGACTTGCGCAGGGTCGCCCTGGCGCACGCGCACCGCCTTGAGCACCGCCAGATCGGCTTGCTCCCCCAGCTCCTCACGAAAATTTTCCAGTACACGCTGCTCGATGTTGGCCATTACCGTACCCACACCCTGGCTGTGCAGCTGGTCCAGGGTGTGTTCGTCCAGGTAACTTTGCAGGAGGGATTCGGCAAACTGGCCCATCGGTTCGACCGCATGAATGACGTACAACTCGGCACCGAATGTGCGCGCCAACGCAAGCGCATGCTGCATCACGAATGGCGCATAGACGCCGAGGTCTGTGGCGTACAGCAGAGAGCGGATCATTCGACCTCCTCGACTGCCATGGCGGCAGGGCAAACTTGAGCTTAGCAGCGCATCGGCGCCTCGCTTGCCCAGCCCGGCGCATGACTGCGCCTAGAGCATGGCCCCTTCACTGTTTTTACCGAGGAACCTCAGCGACTGGTACAACATCTCCATGCGGGGCAAATGGCAACCCGCGGACTGGGCGCGGGCCAGAGGCGCTGCATAGATGGCCTCTGTCTCTAGAGGTCGATGATGAACGTGGTCGTGGTACATGCTGGGCCAGTAATCAGGCATGCGCTCGGTCATGCTCAGCAGTTGCTGAGCATAGCCTGCGGGCATGGCATGACCACAAGCGACAGCGCCCACCATCACCTCCTCCATCAAGGCTTGCACCAGCGTGCGGGCATGGCTGTCGCCCAGCAGCTGGGCAGTGCTGGCGCCGAGCAACACTGACAGGCCGTTAAAAGGCACGTTCCACACCAACTTTTGCCACCGGGCGCCAGCCAGATCAGGCATGCCCACAGAACTCACCCCCGCAGCCTGGAACAATGAAACCCCCTGCTCCACCAGGCGGCGCCCGCCATCGTCACTAGGACCACTGTGATAACCCACGTTCACGGTACCCAACGCCTGATGGCGAATCACTCCGGGTGTCTGGCGGTCGGCGCAGACGAAGCACAACCCGCCAAGCAGGTGCATATCAGCCCGCAGTAACGGGCGCAGTTGCGCTTCGACATCCAGTCCGTTCTGCAGTAGCACCACTTTCGCATCCGGTGCACCGGCCTGCACGATCAATGGCGCCAGTTGCGGGTTGCCGGTGGCTTTGGCGCCTATCAATAGCCAATCGCAGGGTGGCATTTGCGCGGCGTCGGCGTAGCAATTTACTTTGGCGTGCAGCCGACCATGGACAGCGCTCTGGACGGTCAGCCCGTGATGACTGACCGCTTCATACTCGCTTCTGAGCAAAAAGTGCACATCGAAGCCGGCCTTTGCCAGCAGCAGCCCGTAAAAGCCGCCTATGGCACCGCTGCCGATGATGCCAATCCGGGGGTTGCGCGCGTGCATGCGGTTCTCCTTCTCATGTCAGCCTGCTTATTACACCGGTTGGGCACCTTCGCGCAGATCGATGCTCGCCGTCGACCCCTGCTACCGGGAAAAACCCCGCCTGCACGGGGCAATGCCCATTGTGGCGCAAACGCTAACGCGCTAAGGTTCGGCTCCCCGCTGCGATTATTCTTGCTGCTGGGCCGCACGGGGATAGCTGGCGGCCGGCACCCGTGACCTGACGAGTAACACGATGGCTGATTTACCGATCGATGACTTGAACGTTGCATCCAACGAGACGCTGATCACCCCCGACCAGCTCAAGAAGGAAATCCCCCTTAGCGCCCAGGCCCTGCAGACCGTGACTGCTGGCCGAGACGTGGTGCGCAATATTCTCGATGGCAAGGATCACCGCCTGTTCGTCGTGGTCGGCCCCTGCTCCATCCACGACATCAAGGCCGCGCATGAATACGCAGCGCGCCTGAAGGCCCTGGCCGAAGAAGTGTCCGACACGCTGTACCTGGTCATGCGGGTATATTTTGAAAAACCGCGTACCACCGTGGGCTGGAAGGGCCTGATCAACGACCCATATCTGGACGACTCCTTCAAGATCCAGGATGGTTTGCATATCGGTCGCAAGCTGCTGCTGGACCTCGCCGAAATGGGCTTGCCCACGGCCACTGAGGCACTGGATCCGATTTCCCCGCAATACCTGCAGGATCTGATCAGCTGGTCAGCCATCGGTGCCCGTACCACCGAGTCGCAGACCCACCGCGAAATGGCCTCTGGCCTGTCGTCGGCCGTCGGCTTCAAGAACGGTACCGACGGCGGCTTGACCGTCGCTATCAACGCCCTGCAGTCGGTGTCCAAGCCGCACCGGTTCCTGGGGATCAACCAGGAAGGTGGCGTCTCCATCGTGACCACCAAGGGTAACCCCTACGGGCATGTCGTGCTTCGCGGCGGTAATGGCAAACCCAACTACGACTCGGTCAGCGTCGCCCTGTGCGAACAAGACCTGGCCAAGGCCAAGATCAAGGCCAACATCATGGTCGATTGCAGCCATGCCAACTCCAACAAGGACCCGGCCTTGCAACCGCTGGTGATGGAAAACGTGGCGAACCAGATTCTGGAGGGCAACCAATCGATTATCGGGTTGATGGTCGAGAGCCACCTGAACTGGGGCTGCCAATCCATTCCCAAGGACTTGTCCCAGCTGCAGTATGGCGTTTCGGTGACGGACGCCTGCATCGACTGGTCGGCGACCGAGAAGACGCTGCGCAGCATGCGCGCGAAGTTGAAGGACGTCCTCCCTCAGCGCAATCGCGCCTGAGACCTTTGGGGGCCGTTCAGGCCCTAGTGTTCAAAGCAGCGATCACACCTTGCTGGCGTGACGCTGCTGACGCTCCATGTAACGCTCCACGTACGAGCAGGACGGTATCACCGTGTAGCCCATCTGCTCGGCATATTGCAGCGCGCGCTCGGTAAGGGCAGCTGCGATCCCACGCCCGCGCAAGGCGTTGGGTACGAAGGTGCGGTAGATGTCCAGCGTCTGCTTACCCAAGTCCATGTAGGTCAGATAGGCACGATGACCGTCCACATTGGTCTCGAACTGATGACCCGCCTGGTCATGGTGGATGGTCAGCGCTTCGCTCATCACTACTCCTCGCGGGCCTTTTTGGCAGACCCTTAGCCTAACCGATGGTCAATACCCGGCACACTTGGCACATGCATCGTCTATTGCGCGTTGGACCGCTGGACGTCTGCGTTCGTTCGGGTTTTCTGTAGACCCACATACTAGGCGCTTACCGAAGGATTACTCAAGTAAAGCGCTCGGATGAAAGCCAGCCATTAACGGCTTACGCTGTTAAGTGTGACATTGACAGTGCCGGCAAATCATGTAGGACTAAGACGCACAAAGACAGTAGAAGTCACCCTTAGTTCAACATGAAAGTTGCCGTTAGTGCAGAGTTACCCTGCTGGCTCGGGGCGATGAGCCGCGCCCCTCGGCTGGCGCAGAAACTGCGCACTGTTTTTTTTTGCAGTTCTTGCGTTCAGTCAGTTTACTTACTACAAGTAATGGGTACTATGTACGCCGGCCAGTTTCTCTTTTCTGAGAGATGGCTCATTAATAGAAAGTCCTTGAAGGGGAACACGATGAACAACGTTCTGAAATTCTCTGCTCTGGCTCTGGCCGCAGTTCTGGCTACCGGTTGCAGCAGCGTCTCCAAAGAAACCGAAGCTCGCCTGACTGCAACTGAAGACGCAGCAGCCCGCGCACAAGCTCGTGCCGATGAAGCCTACCGCAAGGCTGACGACGCACTGGCAGCCGCTCAGAAAGCTCAGCAGACCGCTGACGAAGCCAATGAGCGCGCACTGCGCATGCTGGACAAAGCCAGCCGCAAATAATAGTCCCTTGGGGCTGTTAAGAAGCCGACCCCTTTGGGGTCGGCTTTTTTTTGCGATTTTTTGACACCGAGGCGCGATTGCGCACTACGTTGCCGTCAACGCAGTTCGCAGAGAGGGTTACTGTATCTCCTCGGGAAGCGTCGAGACCATGGGCGTAGCGCTCTGATTGTCGACGGGCACGGCAATCTCCACCGGCATGCCATCTTCGGCAGCCACGACGTCGCGGACCATGTCCCAGTTCATGCGCAGGTTATTGGCCAGGTCTTCACGCTTGAGCAACGCGTTGATGACCGCCGTATGCTTGTCGACCACCGACGGATTGCCCTGATCATCCAGCGGCGTGTGGGCTTCGAGGTATACCTTGCCCCCGCTCAACCCGAACTTGTACGGTTCGTTGATGATGCGAACAGGAGTGCCCACCGGCACCATGCCCGACAGTTCCAGTACGTTGTTGTTGAGCATGCGGAAGCAGCCATGGCTGGTACGCATGCCGATCCCGAATTTCTTGTTTGAGCCATGGATCAAGTAACCCGGTACACCCAGGGTGAACTTGAAGGGCCCAAGCGGGTTGTCCGGGCCTGCTGGAACCACGGCAGGCAAGATGTCGCCATCGGCTGCATGCTCGGCCCGGATCGACGCCGGCGGCGTCCAGGTAGGGTTTGGCGTCTTGGCGATGATCTTGGTATTGGCAATCGGCGAGCCCCAGCCTTCGCGACCGATCCCCAACGGGAAGGTGTGCACCACATTCTCGCCTTTGGGGTAGTAATACAAGCGGTACTCGGCAAGGTTGATGACGATGCCTTCACGAGGACCCGGTGGCAGGATGTAGCGCGTGGGCAAGATGATTTCGGTGCCTGCGCCAGGCAGCCAGGGATCGACACCCGGGTTGGCGGCGATCATCTCCAGATAGCCCAGGTCATTGGCCGTACCGATATCGGCGAATGTATCTTCGTACTTGGCCTTGATCACATGCACCTGACCGACGATGTCGTCCCCAGGTGGCGGCAGTGGCAACTCCAGTGCGACAGCGGGCCCCGCTACCAGCAAGGCGGCCAGGGACAGGCTACGAGTGACGGCGGGAAAGCGCGGCGACATCCGGTAAATCCTTTGGGAGGTGGGACGAAAGGCATGATTGTACACCCCCACCCCAGACAGCGGGAGGCATCCTGAGCCGGACGCGGTTACAGATGATGAAAGGTGCGCGCCTCAGACCGCCTGCAATTGTGGCCAGACCGGTCGCATGCCTCGCCGCTGCGCATCGAGAATGGCGCGGCACAGCTCGCACAGCCGGGTATCGCGATAGATGGTGCGTGGCACGCCGGACCAGCGAGGGTGCGCAGGCAACAGCCCCCCGCACAATGTTCTGTCCACCGGCACGCCGAGTTCGAGCTGCCGCGCGACCAGGTGAACGCGACTTTCCTGGCAGGCGAACAGGTCAAGCTGTTCGTCGGGCTCGATCAATTGGTAGGCGAAAAGGGACCAGGCAGGGCGCGGCATCGGGGGTACTCGGAACGGGGGGCGCAACATTAGCCCAAACCCGCCCCCGTTTAAAGCGTCAGAGCAAGGGTTTGAGCGCCGGCCAGGCGTTTTCCAGCAGCCGCTGCTGGGCGCCCTGGGCAGGATGGATGCCGTCTGCCTGCATCAACTCAGGAACGCCGCCAACCCCTTCCAGGAAAAACGGCACCAGTGCTACCTGCTTGTCCTTGGCCAACTCCTTGTACACCTCGGCGAAAGCAGTGGTATAGCGGACGCCATAGTTGGGAGGCAACTGCATGCCCAGCAGCAAGACCTTGGCACCTGCCTGGCGCGACTGATCGATCATCGCGGCAAGGTTCTGTCGCAGTTGCGCTGGCGGCTGGCCGCGCAACCCATCGTTGCCCCCCAACTCCAGCACCACCACCTCGGGCGTGTGCGCCGCCAGCAACGCTGGCAGCCGCGCTTGCCCGCCGGCACTGGTGTCGCCACTGATCGAGGCGTTGACCACCTTGTCGTCGAAACCTTCCTGACGCAGGCGGGTCTGCAACAAGGATGCCCAACCTTCGCGGGTATCCAGGCCAAAACCTGCGCTGATACTATCACCGACAATCAGCACCGTTCCCGCAGTCGCGCTCTGGGCCAGGCAATACAGGGCCAGACCGGCACTCATCAACCACATTCGCATCGGATTCTCCATGGGCCCCAGCATGCTCGTTGCGCAGCACCTTAGCAAAGTGGTCACCAGCGCGGAAGGTGAACTTACCATCCTGCACCCCATGTCGCTGGCGCTGGCCGAAGGGGACAGCCTTGCCATCGTCGGCGCCTCAGGTTCAGGCAAATCGACCCTGCTTGGGCTGCTGGCCGGGCTCGATCAGCCCAGCCAAGGTTCGGTGACGCTCGCCGGGCACGACCTAGGCGTGCTCGATGAGGACCAGCGGGCCCGCATCCGGGCCGAGCACGTGGGCTTTGTGTTCCAGTCGTTCCAGCTGCTCGACAGCCTCAATGCGCTGGAAAACGTGATGTTGCCGTTGGAACTGCATGGTCGCGCAGACGCGCGCGATCACGCGCGCACCTTGCTCGAACGCGTAGGGTTAGGGCAACGGCTTACCCATACGCCGCGGCAACTGTCGGGCGGTGAGCAACAGCGGGTGGCTCTTGCCCGTGCTTTTGCTGCTCAGCCCGCCGTACTGTTTGCCGACGAACCGACGGGCAACCTCGACAGCCATACGGGCGAGCGCATCAGCGACCTGCTGTTCGAACTGAATCAGGAGCGCGGCACCACCTTGATCCTGGTGACCCATGACGAGCGGCTGGCTCGCCGTTGCCACCGCCATATCCGCCTGGATGCGGGCCAGTTGGTCAGCCCCTTGGAGGCCGGATGAAGGGCATGCCGGCGGCGCGCCTGCTGGGGCTGGCCTGGCGACAGCTGCTGCGCGATCTTCGGGCCAGCGAAGTGCGGGTATTGTTCTTTTCGCTCCTGGTCGCCGTGGCGGCCAGTACCGCCATCGGGTATTTCGGCGCCCGGCTCAATGCCGCCATGCAATTGCGTGCCAGTGAGTTCCTGGGCGCTGACCTGGTACTGCAGGGCAGCGCCCCGGCCGCGGCGCCACAGATTGCAATCGGCGAGGCTTTGGGGCTGCATCACGCGCAAGTGGTCGAGTTCACCAGCGTGGTGGGCGCAGATAACGGTATCCAGCTCGCGGGGGTCAAGGCCGCCGATAACGCCTACCCATTGCGCGGCCAGGTGCGCAGCGCCGCCGAGCCTTATGCCGAGGAAAAACCAGGCGGCGGGCCGGCAGCCGGCGAGGTGTGGGTAGAACCACGGCTGCTGGCGGCATTGGGCATGAACGTCGGCGACAGCATCGATGTGGGCATGAAGGCCCTGCGCATGAGCCGCGTACTGACCTATGAACCGGACCGGGCAAACAACTTCTATAGCTTGACCCCACGGGTGATGATGAACCTGGCGGACCTGCCAGCGACCGGCGTGGTGCAACCCGGCAGCCGCGTGACATACCGTGACCTGTGGAGCGGCCCTGCCGAGGCATTGGCGCAATACCGCGCCAGCGTCGAGAATACGCTTTCGGCCAGCCAGCGGTTGCGCGACACCCGCGATGGCAACCAGCAGATCGGCGGCGCACTGGGCAAAGCCGAGCGTTACCTGAACCTGGCCAGCCTCGTTGCAGTATTGCTGGCCGGTGTCGCCGTGGCGCTGTCTGCCAGTCGCTATGCCGCCAGGCGCCTGGACGCCAGCGCCCTGCTGCGTTGCCTGGGCCTGTCGCGGCGCCAGGCGCTGCTTCTGTACAGCCTGCAGCTGGCCATGCTCGGGCTTGCAGCTGCGATCGTGGGCGCCGCAGTGGGCTGGCTTGCGCAGCTGGGTTTGTTCAAGCTGCTGCACGGATTACTGCCCAGCGACGTACCGCCAGGGAGCCTGTGGCCGGCCTTGGCTGGCGTCGCCACGGGGCTGGTCGCGCTGGCAGGCTTTGCTCTGCCGCCGATTGCAGCCTTGGGTAAAGTGCCCCCGTTGCGGGTGCTGCGTCGTGACCTGCTCCCTGTACCTCCCAGTAGCTGGCTGGTCTACGGTGCAGCCCTGTTCGCCCTGGGGCTTATCATGTGGCGATTGAGCCTTGACCTGCTGCTCACCTTCGCACTCCTGGCAGGCGGCCTGGCGGCAGCCCTGGTGCTGGGCGGGTTGCTGTGGCTGGGTTTGCGCAGCCTGCGTCGACTCCTGTCAGGGGCGCCGCTGGCCTGGCGCCTGGGGCTGGGGCAGTTGCTTCGCCACCCCACGGCCGCCGCCGGGCAGGCCTTGGCTTTCGGGCTGATCCTGCTCGCCATGGGCCTGGTCGCGCTGCTGCGTGCGGAGCTGCTCGACACTTGGCAGGCACAGCTGCCTGAAGATGCCCCGAATCATTTCGCACTCAATATTCTGCCTGACGACCAGGACCGCTTCGCCCAACAGCTCAAACAGATCAACGCCGCTGCGGCTCCCCTGTACCCGGCCACACCTGGGCGGCTGATCGAGATCAACCAGCAGCCGGTCCAACAGATCGTCACGAAGGACTCTGCAGGCGAACGCGCCGTACAACGGGACCTGAGCCTGACATGGGCGGCGCAGTTGCCTGACGGCAATCAATTGACCGGTGGTCATTGGTGGCAAGGATCACCAAGCGATGACGATGTACCTGGCGTATCGGTGGAGGCCCAGCTCGCCGAAAGCCTTCAGCTGAAACTGGGGGACAGGCTCACGTTCGATATTGGGGGCCAGCAGCGCCAGGCCAAGGTGACCAGTCTGCGCAGCGTTCACTGGGACAGCTTTCAGCCCAATTTCTACATGATCTTCCAACCCGGTACGTTGCAAGGGCTGCCTACCACCTATCTGACGAGTTTTTACCTCGCACCCGGGCATGATCAGGAAATCGTCGCCCTGTCACGCGCATTTCCTGCGGTGACCATCCTTCAGGTCGATGCATTGCTCGCCCAGCTACGCAGCATACTTGCTCAGGTCACGCTGGCTGTAGAGTACGTGCTGCTGTTCGTACTGGCCGCAGGAATGGCCGTTTTGTTCGCAGGCCTTCAAGCCACCTTGGATGAGCGCATTCGTCAAGGTGCACTGTTGCGTGCCCTGGGGGCCCAACGCCAATTGCTGACCAAGACACGGCGCATCGAATTCGGCTTGCTGGGTGCACTGAGCGGTTTGCTGGCGGCGCTGGGGTGCGAACTGATCACCTTCGTCTTGTATCACTACGCTTTCGCACTGCCGTGGAGCCTGCACCCGTGGTTGCTGCTGATGCCCGTTGCAGGCGCGCTGCTGGTCGGCTGCGAGGGTGTGCTCGGCACTCGCCGCGCACTAAACGCCTCACCGCTGGCGGTCCTGCGTGAAGGGTGAAGCCAGGACGGTTCTGCGTGACGCAGGACCGTCTTGGCGACATGCCAGGCTTACAGCGAGCAGCTGCCCAGGCCGTGCTTCTCCAAATACCGCTGCTGGTCCTGGTCAGCCAACTGAAAGTCACCCAATGGCAAGATGACGGTCGCCACTGGCTTGCTCAGTTTCCCTGAGGCCTCCAAGTAGTGCTTGGCGGCTTGTGCCAGTTCAGCCTGAGCAGGGTTACTCACGAAGAGCGCAGAGCGATATTTGACGCCAATATCCGTGCCCTGACGGTCGACCGACGTAGGATCATGCAGCGCCCAGAAATGCCCCACCAGTTGGCTGTACGACGTCAGGCCTGGATCGAAGTCGACCTGGACCACCTCGATCATGTCAGCCTCCCCCTGGGCTGATCGCGCAAAGCCCACTCGGCTGTCTACTACACCCGGCAAAGCTCGGAAGGCCGCTTCGGCGCCCCAGAAGCAGCCCGCACCAAAAGTCGCCTGCTCCACACGTTGCTGTGGTTGTCTGTCCGTCATGAGGTGATGCCCTCTGGCTCAATCGCGAAGTGTCTATGAAGTTGTTCGATATGTTCAGGGCCGATACCACAGCACCCGCCTATGATCGTGGCGCCTGCGGCGACCCAGTTTCTGGCCCAGTCCAGGTAGGGCTCAGGCCCGAGGTCTGCACGGATGTCCAGTAACGTAGTGTTGGCCTCGGCCTCTTGCGACACAGGCGGGAAAGCGTTGGCATAAACCCCCAGCTCCACACGCTGCTCAATATCGTCAAGGACGGCCTGAGCCTGCTCCAACGCAGCCCCCATGACCTCAGGCTGACTGCAATTGAACAGCACTGCCTTGGCTCCGACCGAGAGGGCGCAGCGCACGCCATCAGCCACCGACTCCCCTGAACGCAAACGTGGCGCGTGATCGGCATCATCGATCAGCGTATAGGACACCCACAGCGGCTTGGAACGCTCACCCAGCGCCTGGGCAGCGGCCTGCACTTCGGCCGTTGAGCTTTGCGTTTCAGCCAGCCATACGTCTACATGCTCTTGCAGCCCTGCAATCAGCTCCTGATGGATGGCCACAGAAGCCTGATGGTCGAACAGGTCGGGTCGATAAGACCCGAGCGCCGGCGGCAGCGAGCCGGCGACGCGTACAGGGACAGCGCTTTGCGAAGCCGCTTGGCGAGCAAGCCGCCCTGCGCGATCGGCAAGCGCTCGCCCCTGCTCGGCGAAGCGCGTCTGGCCTAGGTGAAAAGGCACCACAGCATAACTGTTGGTCGTCACGACCCGCGCGCCGGCCCTTATGAACGCCTCGTGCGCCTGGAGCACGTGCTCTGGGGACTCGATCAGCGCGAGCGCTGACCATTCCGGTTGCCTGAAAGGCGCTCCGCTGCGCTTGAGTTCCCGCCCCATTCCGCCGTCAAGCAGGTGAATCGGACTCTGGCTCATTGGGCTTGGCCCTGTGCGGGAGCTGCGGCCAGCCATTGATCGACGGTGGCCTGATGATCCTGGATCCAAGCTTTGGCTGCGACATCAGCAGGTACCTGTTCCTTTTCGATCTTCAGTATCAACGCATTGAGATCGCTGGGGTCAATGGCGAAATTGTGCAGGAACGCTGCGACCTTCGGCGCGCGTTTTTGCAGCCCAGCGGATGCAAGCACATAGACCTTGGCATCGGGGAACGCGCAGGTGATCTTGCTCTTGTTCAGCCAATCGGCGTCTACTGTAGGGCTTATGAACTTCCAGCATCCATCGGCCTTGTAAAGCGGGTCACCCTTCTTGTTGTCCTGGGCATAGCCGTCAAACGCCGGCTCTTCCAGGCGCCGCAGGTCGAATGCCGAAAACACCCAATCGGGCGTGTAGGCGTAGAACACCACACCGCGCTGCGCTTTGTAGGCTGACGCCAGCTTGGCGTACGTCACCGAGGCCTCGGTCGAGATCGCTTCGAACTTGTCGGCAAAGCCGTAATCCTTGGCCTTGATCTGGCCAATGTAGGTGGACTCCCAACCCGCAGGGCCCACCAGCAATTGCGCCTGGCCACCGCCCAACGGCTCGAACAGCTTGGCCACTTCAGGCTTGTTGAGATCGTAGATGGACTTGACGCCGTATTTGTCCTGCAGGTAACCCGGGATGTAGAAGCCCTGAACACCGGTGTAGGGATGGGCATTGGGTACCAAGGACTTGGTCCCACCGCTGACGTACTTGGCCCAGGCCGCCGACTGGTTCGGCAGCCAGATGTCGGTCAGCACGTCAACCGAGCCATCCCCTTTTGCCGCAGCGCTCAATAGCACCGGCACATCGCCTGCCAGGTAAGAAACTTCGCCATCCAGACGGCTCTGAATGACTTCGCCCAGGATGTGTTGAATGGCAATCGCGCCGGTCCAGTTCTGCTCACCGATGACGATCGATTCCTTCGCCGAGGCTGCTGCAGGCAAGATAAGGGAAACCAGCAGTGCGGCGGTCCCCAGTTTGCTGGGCAGGTGTCTGTTCATGTGGGTTCTCGCTGTGTTCAGGTACGAAGAGGGTCTTGCTGGCGCAAGCTCGATTGAATGATCCGGTCGGGTATGAGCGCGCACAGCACTATCGCCACGCCTGCCAGCACGCCCTCCCCGCCTTTGATGTTGCGCAGCGCAGTCATGACGTCGTAGCCCAGCCCACCAGCGCCGATCAGCGCGGCGACCACGACCATCGACAGGCTCATGACGATGGTCTGATTGATACCCAGCAACAGTGACCGGCGTGCCAACGGCAACTCCACCTTGAGCAGCGCTTGCCAAGGGCTTGCGCCATGGGCGAGCGCTGCCTCGACGGTTTCCTTGGGTACTTCCTGGATGCCCAGCGATGTCAGACGGATCATCGGCGCCAGGGCGAAAACCACCGTGGCGATCACGGCCGGGGTCTTGCCTACCGAGAAAAAGGCCACTGCAGGGATCAGATAAACGAACGTTGGCAGCGTTTGCATCACATCCAGTAGCGGTGTGACCAGCCGTCGCACCCGCGCGCGCTTGGCCAGCAGGATCCCGGTCGGAACGCCGATGAGCAATGCAATCAATACCGAAGAGCCGACCAGCGCCAAGGTGGAGACAGTGCGCTCCCAGAAGCCGAACAGACCGATGTACAAGACCGCCGCAGTGCTGGTCAGCGCAAGCGTCGTTCCAGCCGAGCGCCAAGCCAGAAGTACCAGCGCCAAGGCAGGAACGGGCCAAGGCAGCCAGCCCAGCCCACTCTCGATACCGTCGATGACGCCGCGTACGATGTAGATGACCCCGATGAAAGCACGCTCGAAGTTCACCTGCGACCATGCGATGAACTGGTCAATGCTCTGGGCCACCTGCAACATCAGCTGGCGGTCAGCCGGAAACTGCTGCAAAACGTGACCTGTCTCGGGTGCAAACACACGCCAGATCACCAGCACCTGACTCACCATCAGTACTGCAAGCGGCACCACCCAGCCTGACTCGGAGAGCGACACCGGTTGGCGACTCAACGAGGCCGCTATGATTCGGTTCGTCACGAATACGGCCAGGGCCGCCAGGGCTGCCAACGTCGATGAACCGACGATGCTCTGGGCCAATACCGCAAGCGCTGCGAGTTCAGTGGCCAAGCAGAGCCAGAAGGCGCCGCCTCTGCCGGCGGCGGCCAGCGCCGCAGGCCCCATCAACAGGGCTTGCCAGCGGCCAACGACGGTGCGGCCAGGCATTGCTCGGGGGTTTTCTTTCGGAGCCGCAGGGGCGACGGAACGTGCGCGCGGCATGACCTTGGTGTGGTCCTGAAAGAAGTCGGCCACTTCGCTGTCGGCCGGTGCTTCCAGCAATTGCGCTGGGGTACCGACCTGAACGAGGCGACCTTGGCGCATGATCGCGATCCTATCACCCAGGCGCAGGGCCTCTGCGGGGTCATGCGTAACCAACAAGGTGGTAATACCGCGCTCACGGACTAACGCCATGAAGTGATTTTGCAGGTCTCGTCGAATGGTAGGATCGAGCGCGCTGAAGGGCTCGTCCATCAGCAGGATGTCCGGTTCGCTCACCAAAGCCCGCGCCAGGCCGACCCGCTGCTGCATGCCGCCGGACAGCTGGTGGGGATAATGCTCGGCCCAGCCCTCCAGCCCGACTGCGCGTAGCTGCACCTTGGCCGCTGCATGACGAACCGCTTCTGGGGTACCCCGCAACTCCAATGGTAATGCGATATTGTCCAGGACGGTGCGGTGGGGTAACAGCCCGAAGTGCTGGAAGACCATGCCGATACGCCGGGACCGCAACGCTCGCAGCGCCCTTGCGTCCAGGTCGCCGATGGCCTGACCATCGACCAGGACTTCGCCACTGGAGGGCTTTATCAGGCGGTTGATGTGCCGAAGTAACGTGGACTTTCCGCTGCCGGATGTGCCCATCAAGCACAGCACCTCTCCCCGCCGCACTTCCAAGTTGACCTGATCGACAGCGGGCAACACGGATGCGCCGCCAGGATAAGCCTTGGTAACGCCCCTGAACTCAAGGACGGCATCGACGCCACGCCCTCTGTCGTTGTCAGGACGAGCGATAACGTGGCGAGACGGAAGGGACTTCTCGGCCAAGGCACTCTGATTGATTGTCACGGGGGACTCCGAGCATGAAACCACTGTTGCAAGCAGGCGCTGGCTTCAGGGGGTGAGATGGATTAAGCCGCAAGCCTGCGACCTGAATGATCGAGCGGCTGCAAGCTGATCGGCGAACGCAGCGAATCGCGCCGATCGAGTTAAATCTAATCGATCTTAAAAATCTTTTATAAATATCTTTTTGGAATTAGCTTAGGCGCAGGCCCAGGCTTGCGCCAAGCCTATTTGCGTTGGTTGCAAGCGCACCCAATGGGAAGGTCGCCAAGCGTGACGTGCCTGGCGCTTGAAGGGTCGAGAAGCCTCGCAGATCACCAGGCTTTCGAATCAAGACCGCGCATTGTTCAACGGCGGTAAACGGCTACCTGAAGAGACATTGAAGACTAGGCGGCCTTGCAACCGAGGCTGCGCATCAGATCGCGGGTTGCGTCGAGAAAGACGTCGTTGATCGCCTCGACACACTCTGGCGTCAAGCGGCTTGAAGGGCCTGACAGCACCAATGCACCGACCAATTCATCACCTGCCCCGTAGACGGGAAAGGCTACCGAAGCCGCATGCGGGTCCGTGGCCCCCATCGAGAAGAACGGCTGCTGCATGGTGATGCCGCTGGCAAACGGTGTGCGCAATGCCTGGGCGCCGGCAGCATCGTCCATCGGACGCATATCGCCAGGTTGAACGTGCATGCGTAGACGATGGGGGGAATTCACCCGGTACTGACACATGCGGTAGGCCCCGTGGCGCACGTAGAACGACGCCGTTTCACCCGTACGCTCGGCCAGAAGGTGCAGCCTGGGCATCACGTGCCGCTCCAGATCGATACCCTCTTCGTACACGGCGTTAAGTCGCATCACTTCACTGGCCAGTTGATAGCGACCGTCGGCCATGCGGTTGACATAGCCGTGATTCTCAAGCGAAACCATCAGGCGCATGATGGTACTTTTGATCAGCCCGGTGCGCTCGACAAGCTCGACCAGCGTCAGCGCCGTGTCCCCCACCTGAAACGCAGAAAGCACCGTCAGCACGCGGTCGGCCGAAGCCACTCCATTAACCGCTGGACGCGGCCGGACATTTACCATCGAAAGTTCCTCACCTGTGAATGATGCAAGTCATTGGCGGCATTGAAAGCGTCCATTATCTGGCAATGCCCCGACGACCGCCATCACAGCTGACCACGTCGGTTGCAATGTTGCGAATTCTGCATCGAAGGAACGCCGGCTGAACGAGCCCATCTGGTTGGGAGCTGGCCTGCAATCAGGTGAATCAACCGCTCAGCTCATGAGCTGATAGGTCTCACGGGCAGTCCCGCTGAACAGCCGATTCTTTTCAGGTTCGGTAAAGTCTGTCACTACACGCTTGAACGCGTTCCACAACACGTCGTAGCCGAACATGCCCTTGTCCACCGGGAAGTTGCTTTCGAACATGCAACGCTCCACGCCGAAGCAATCTATGGCATGCAACAGATAGGGTCGCCATTGCTCCGCCAGGATGACCGAGCTTGGCGGTTTTAGGGCAAGGTGGTAGTCGAACCCCGCGACTTTCATACCCAACCCCCCTAGCTTCAGTCGCACATTCGGACATTGCGCCAACCGGCAAAGACCTGCCGACCACTGCATGAACACCGCATCGCGTTGACCGACGTATGGGCCAGCCCCCAGCGGCCCGCCGAGGTGATCAACGACGATCAGCAGGTCGGGAAAGGCTCGGGCGACCTCAAGCACTTCATCGAGCTGGGTGTGGTAAGCCCAGACATCCAGTACCAGCCCACGCTGTTGAAGCTGAGCAACACCTCGGTGAAACGCAGGTTCCAGAAGCACGCCGGGAGGTGGCGGCTTGGGGTTGGAAATCAGCCTCGGATCGGCATGCCAGGCAGTGGTGTTGCGAATACCGCGCAGGCGCGTCCCAGCACGGGCCAGCATCTCGTCGAGCACCGGCGCTACCGCATCGCCAAGCGACAGATTGGCGCCTGCCACAATGGCCGCACATAGCCGCAATTCCTGCAGCAGGCCGCTGGCACTGTAGGCAGCGACACCGTTGACGTATTCCACCTCACCTACCGGCTGGAAGGCCTCTGGACGATCGACAGCCAGCATCGAGCGGCACTGCACGTAAATGGAACCCACCACCCGATGACCACACGCCAGGTCTGCCAGGTAGTCTTCGGCAAGGTAGCGCTGGCCGGGGCGGTCCCACAGGTGGTGATGAGCGTCGATGATGACGCGCTCAGGCTCCAGGGCGGCTTCGCACCACTGCGCAAGCCACTGCGGCCGCACGGGGGCGTGGGGTGTTTGCATGTTTATCTCCTGTTCGCCGCACCGATATCCCTCCATGCCATGCGCTGAGGGCTGGCGTGAAAGGGCATCGATGCGGTGAAGCACTTAGCCCTGCATGCCCCAGCGGCGCACGGTGACAAGTTCGATGCTGCGAAAAACCAGTCCTTCGACCACCAATCCGATGACGATGACCATCAGCAAACCGGCAAAGACGTTAGGCGTTTCCAACGCGTTGCGGTGCTGGAAGACATACCAGCCCAGGCCTCCGGAATTACCGGACACCCCGAATACCAGCTCGGCGGCGATCAGGGTGCGCCAGGCAAACGCCCAGCCGATTTTCAGTCCCGCCAGAATGGACGGTACAGCAGCGGGGATGAGAATACGCGTGACCAGGCGCAAGCCGCGCAAGCCATAGTTACGCCCTGCCATGCGTTGGGTCTGGCTGACAGATTGAAAACCGGAATAGGTATTGAGCGAGACGGCCCACAGTACCGAATGCACAATCACCAGCATGAGGCTCTGTATGCCCAAACCGAACCACAGCATGGCCAGAGGCAGGATCGCAATGGCTGGCAGCGGGTTGAACATCGCAGTGAGTGTCGCCAGTACGTCCGTGCCCAAGCGGGTCGACACGGCCAGTGAGGTCAGGATCGCTGCCAAACCGATGGCCACGGCATAGCTCATCAAAAGTACCTTGAGTGAGCTGAACACGGCCTGGGGCAATACACCATTGAGCAGGTCCCCAACCATCGCCACTACGGTCTCGCTGAAGGCTGGGAACATCAGCGGGTTGTCCAGATAACGGGCATAGAGTTCCCATATCAGGGCCAACATCACCAGCACCAACGCCCGGCGTATCCCGGTATGAGCGAGAACACGTTCTACCAGACCCAGTTGCCGAGCGACGTCCCCTACCTGTCCCGGTGGCACCGGTGCATACTCCACATCGGCTCGGGGCTGGATCGAAGGCTTATCCATGGGCTGTCTCCGTGTGGCCGAAAAGCATATGGCTGATACGCTGGTGCAGTTGAGCGAACAGCTCGCTGCCCTGGTCGGCGAAGCCAAATGCGCTGGCATCGAGTTCTGCGCGTACCTGCCCAGGGTGTGGCGTCAGGACCAGGATTCTTGTACCCAGAACAATGGCCTCGTCGATCGAGTGGGTCACGAACATCAGGGTGAACGGTGCTTGCTCCCACAGTTCCAGCAGCTCTTGCTGCATGCGGCGTCGGGTCAACGCATCAAGCGCGGCGAAGGGTTCATCCATCAACAGCATCGCAGGCTCCATTGCCAGGGCTCGGGCGATGGCAACCCGCTGCTTCATCCCGCCTGACAACTGGTGCGGATAGGCATCCTTGAATTTTTCAAGCCCCACCTTGGCGGCGGCACGCGCCGCGCGTTCGGTAATTTCGGTGCGTGGAAATCGCCTTGTCATCTGCATCGGGAACATGATGTTGGCCATTACCGTCTTCCATGGCATCAACTGATCGAACTCCTGGAAAACCATCATGCGATCAGGGCCAGGCTCCCGGATTACCTGTCCATCCAGGCAGATCTGGCCTGCCACGGGTTCGATAAATCCTGCGACGCTCTTGAGCAGACTCGATTTGCCGCAGCCTGATGGCCCCAGCAGGACAAAGCGGTCATTGCGCTGTACGTCAAAAGAGACCTGGTGAGTCGCGGTGATCAATTGGTCACGGGTCTTGTACTGCAACGTCACGTTATCCACGCAAAGCACCGCACGGGTCTTTGCCTGTGAGGGGGCGGCGATGGGAGATAACAGACTCATCAGCTCCCCTCCCCATCAGCGACCGGTGCGAAGAAAACCGACTGCCAGTTGTCCGGGGCTTTTTTCAAGGCCCCCGAATGCACCATGAACTCGGCCAGGGCCATGACGCCGCTCGGCTGCACGGACCATTCACCGCTGACCTGGCGCAGCATGTCTTCGACCTGATCGAGCGACAGACTGGACGGCTCGCTGGCCAGGAACAGCTCTGCGGCTTTGCGTGGTTCCTTGCGGATATACGCATTGGCTTCGTTGATCGCCGCTACTACCGCGGCACTCAGTTGGGGGTTGTTCTTGACGAAGCGCCCTGTGCTGGTCAGGACACCGCTGGTCATACGCTTGTCGAGCTCGCTCGAGAAGTCGAACAACTTGCTTACTCGAGGGTCCTGAGCCAGTTGATAGCTGTACGGATTGGGCCCGATATAGCCTTTGATCCCAGCCTTGTTGAGCAGGCTGGACATTGCATCGGGGTGAGGCAGGCTCACCATCAAGTGATCGAGCTTGTGTATTTGATCAGGGCCAAACTGTCGCTGCGCAGCCATCTGCAGCAACAATGCCTGCTGGCCACTGGGAGAGCTGACGGCGATCTTGTCATCGGCTTTGAAATCGGCGAGTGACTTGATCGCAGGGTCATTCACGAACAGCGCGTTGTCCCCTGCCACCAGTGCGCACAACGCTCGCACATCCAACGATCGACGCGTCTTTTCCCAGGCGATCAGCGTGCCTGACAAACCATAACCACCGATATCGACGTTGCCACTGATCAGCGCGTCATTGATCGCTGGCGCACCACTGATGCGCTTGATCTCGAAAGAGGCTTGCGGCTGACCATGGGCCTGGGCTTGCTGACGGAACAAGCCCAGTTTGTCAGCAACGGTGACTGGCAAGTAGGCGTAGCCGTACTGGATCGCCAGGGTTACGCGGTCTTGCTCGGCCAGTGCGGGGCTGCCGAGCGCGCCTAGGGCCAAGACCCATGAAAAGGCCTTCAAGGGCCGCGTCAGGCGACGACTCAAACGCAATGAGCGCTTCTGCATAGCAATCTCCAGTTGTTTTTATTTTGGAACGCCATTTCCTTTAGAGAAACTCATAAACGGTACAACCATGTCAAGCGTGAAAATCACGGATCAAGCCTCTCGCATTTTTTCAAATCATGATTTACTTTGAAATGACGTTGCATTAAAAACATAAAACCCAACGATCCTGTCCTTTTGTGCCCTCAGCGGCCAGGAGCCTGAGCATGAGCTTTTTCGCTGCCCCACCGACTGTCGAGACCACCGTTTTCACGCGCCTGCCCGATCATTTCCGAAGCCCACGGCCTACCGCCTGGGCCAACGCCAATCGCCAGGGTCGGGCCATCGATTCGTTCCTTGAAGGCCCTTCGTTTGATCGATCAGGTCGGCTTTACGTGACGGACATACCCAACGGCCGAATTTTCCGCATCTCACCTCAAGGCGAGTGGGAATTGGTGTGCCAGTACGACGGCTGGCCCAATGGCCTGAAAATCCATCAGGACGGACGAATCTTCATCACGGACTACAAGCGCGGGCTCATGGTGCTCGACCCGCACTCCGGGACCATCGAACCGCTGCTCGATTCGGCCGGTTCTGAAGGGTTCAAGGGCGTCAACGACCTCGTGTTTGCGCCCAACGGCGACCTGTACTTTACCGACCAAGGCCAGACTGGCTTACAGGACCCTACCGGACGGGTCTACAAACTCGATGCCCAAGGCAATCTGAGCTGCCTGCTCAACACTGTTCCCAGCCCCAATGGCATCGTCTATGACCCCAATCTGAACCACCTGCTGATAGCGGTCACCCGCGCTCAGCAAATCTGGCGCATCCCGCTGGGCAACGGTTCGATGATCGGCAAAGTTGGCGTCTTCGCGCAGCTCCACGGTGGGCTCGGGGGCCCGGACGGTCTGGCCCTGGACGCCCAGAGCAATCTGTACATCGCCCATACCGGGTTCGGCTCGGTGTGGAAGCTGTCCAGGGTCGCCGAGCCCCTGCAACGCATCGTCTCCTGCGCAGGTATCAGCAACACCAACCTGGCATTTGGTGGCGACGATGGCCAGACGCTGTTCATCACCGAATCCGAGACCGGCAGCATCCTGCAGGTCCGTACCCACACACCAGGATTGCCGATGTTCTCCCACAGCTGAACGCGCCTGTCAGCGCACACCACAACTACAAAAAGAGTGACGACATGACTTACGAAAACCCTAGCGCACAAGCGCCGCTCAGTGACGCCGAGGGTGAACGCCTGATGCGCCGGACCCTCTGGCGCCTGGTGCCATTCATCTTCATCTGCTACGTGATCAGCTACCTCGACCGCACGAACGTGGGGTTCGCCGCCATCAGCATGAATCAGGACCTGGGCCTGACAGCGACGATGTTCGGTTGGGCGGCGGGCCTGTTCTTCTTCGGCTATTTCATGTTTGAAATCCCCAGCAACCTACTGATGCAGCGCTTTGGCGCGCGGGTATGGATCGCACGGATCATGATCACCTGGGGTCTGATCTCGATGGCCACCGCATTTGCCACCGGGCCCATCAGCTTCAGCATCGCACGGTTCCTTCTGGGGCTGGCCGAAGCAGGCTTCACCCCTGGGGTCTACCTGTATTTCACCTACTGGTTCCCAGGCAAGTGGCGGGCCAAGGCCACGGCGGCGTTCCTGCTGGGCATCCCTGTGGCCAACATTGTCGGCTCACCGTTGTCGGGTTGGCTGATGGAGCAGCACGGTGTCTGGGGGCTCAAGAACTGGCAGCTGCTGCTGGTGACCGAGTCAATGCCGGCAGTGCTGCTGGGCATTGCCTGCCTGTTCGTGTTGGTCGACACCCCGGCCAAGGCCAAGTGGCTCAAGCCCCGGGAGAAAGCCTGGCTCACTCAGCGCCTGGCTCAGGAGCAACAAGCGATAGGTGCATCCCACGGCACGACCCTGCGCGCTGCACTGACCAACCCGAAGGTGTTTACGCTGGCTGCGATCAATTTCTGCTGCATCGTGGGCTCCATTGGCATCGGCCTGTGGCTTCCACAAATCATCAAGAGCCTGGGTATTTCCAGCGGGACCGTAGGTTTCGTGGTAGCACTGCCTTACCTGCTGGGTGCAGCGGCCATGACCCTATGGGCACGCCTGGCCAACCGCAGTGAGCACCGTCTTCCGTACGTCGCCAGCGCGCTCGCTTTCGCGGCCTTGGCATTGGTGGGCGCAGCGTTGATCGAGCAGCCGGTGATGAAGATCGCCTGCCTGTGCATGGCTGTCTCCGGGATTTTGTCTTTCCAGGCGACTTTCTGGGCCATCCCATCGACCATTCTGACCGGCCGTGCGGCCGCTGGCGGCTTGGCCATGATCGTCTCGATCGGCAATCTCGGCGGGTTCACCGGCCCATTCCTGATCGGCCTGATCAAAGATGCCACGCAAAGCTTCACGCTGCCTTTCTTCGCGGTTGCATCGATTCTGTTGATCGGTACCTGCCTGATGCTGTGGCTGGGTGATCCTGCCAAGCGCCGGACGCCCCAAGGCCACGGCCAAACGGCTTGATGCCCAGGAGCTGCGCCCTGACCGCCACCGTCCGCAGTAAGCGGACGGAGGCTCTGCCGGCCCAAGCCGTCGCCCCTTCTTCCAACCACAGTACCCAGTGCTTGTACATGGCGCTGCTGGGCGGTTAACGTCTGTAGCCTCCCGGCTACCCTGCGCCGCCTCCCCGTGCGCGCAGCGACCCTGTCGGCCAGGTTCGAATACGGAAAAAGGCACACATGGCGACTGACCTCATCACCGAAGCAGGCTACCAAGCCCTTAAAGATGAACTGGACTGGCTTTGGCGCGATGAGCGACCGGAGATCACGCGCAAAGTGACCTGGGCAGCGTCCCTGGGCGATCGCAGTGAAAATGCGGACTACCAGTACAACAAGAAACGGTTGAGGGAAATCGACCGGCGTGTGCGCTACCTTCGCAAGCGCATCGAGAACCTGCGCGTGGTGCCCTACTCGCCCGCGCAGGAAGGAAAAGTGTTCTTTGGGGCGTGGGTAACCATCGCCAACGAGGAGGACGAAAGCAAGCGGTTCCGAATCGTCGGCGCGGATGAGATCTACGACCGCAAGGACTTCATTTCCATTGATTCACCGATGGCCCGGGCCTGTATAGGCAAATGCGTCGGGGACGAGATCACGGTGCGCACGCCAACGGGGGAAGCCTACTGGGACGTCACCGACATTCAATACGATGCACACGAAACCGCGCCCCGGTTCGTCAAACCCTGATTCTTTTGCACCGCCGCGGGACGGCAGGCTTTTCAGCGTGCCGTGATCAGGCCTTGGCGTGCGATACGCACCAGGTGGCCGATCACTTCGGCCGAGGCCTCGGCCGCGGGTGCTTGAATCACGGCAAGGTCGAACCGGTCATTGGTGTACTGGGCGAAATGCTCGCCGGTCTCGGCGAACTGAATCAGGAATGCGCGGGCCTGGCCCCTTCGACGGGACAAACCTTCGAGGTGGCGCAAAAGTGTGGGCTGGTGCGGCCCCCCAAGCAGGATGCGCGGGGTACGCGATGCCTGACTGACAGGCAGAGGGCTTAGACAAACGCTGGTACGTGGGCAACTCATGGTGCATTCTCCGCCTCGCCAATCTCGCTGGGCAGCGGTGGGAGGCGTCACCGAACCAGCGCTTTAGCGGTATTTCGAAACACCCCTGGGGCGTCTCTGCGCCCCGCAAGTAGCTGTTTAAATCGGCGCAGGCGTCATGCTAGAGCGATTGAACCGAACATGCAAGCGCCCGATTCTGGCCAATTGCCTGCTCCGGTGCGGCCCTGCTCAGTGCTTGCCCTTGGGCTCCAGCACCCGCCGTTCCCGATTGAACGCCAGGAAGTACTTGTTCACGCTGTTGACGAAGTTGACCGGCCCCATGCCCACCTGCTCCATGGCGATGCGTTCGGTCTGGAAGAACCATTGGTTACCGTTGAGCCCACGCTTGCGCGCTTCGGCGCGCATGGCTTGCACGCGCTCGGGGCCCAGGTTGTAGGCGGCCAATACGAACGCCATGCGCTCACGCTCATTGATGCGGGGGCTGGAGAAGAACTTGCGCCGGATCAGGGCCAGGTAACGCGCGCTGGCCTGGACATTGCCGTCCACCGTCTTGATGTTGCTGACCCCGACCCGCTGGGCAGCTGCCGGCGTGATCTGCATCAACCCGTGTGCGCCCCCTGCCCCGCGCGCGGCCGGGTTGAGGGTCGACTCCTTGAATGCCAAGGCGGCAAGGTTGAGCCAGTCGATCTGCTGCGCTTGGCCATGCTTTTTCAACACGGCACTGACCGAGGCCAACCGCTGGCGGTCCTGACGGGCGAGCGGGTTGTGTACCCGGTACTGACGCCGATAGATGCGCTCGAACGCTGCATCCTCGTTGTCAGGGGCACGATAGTTTTTTAGGAAGCGGTCGACCGATGCCTGCAACTGCGGCGAGTTACGCCCAACGTACCAGCGCATGGCTTGTGGGGGCCCCAAGTGCACGCGTGGGTTGAAACGCAGCTTCGGCATGACCTTTGACCAGCGGCGGGCGATTGGCTGCTCGACCACGGTCAAGTGATAGATCCCGGCCTGGACCATCTCCAGCACATCCTCGATAGCCAGGGTCGGATCCACCCACTCGACCTTGACCGCAGGGCGCTTGCGCAAGGCCAGGCGCTGGTTCAGTTGCTCAATCACCGGGCCCGCGGCACTTGCGCTGGTCAGCGCGATGGTGCGGCCTGACAACTGTTCTGCCTGGCTGAAGGTGCGCTCGCCCTTGCGTCCGACCAACACCAGCGTCACCTGATCACGTACTGGGGCAGTCGCCACGACATTACGCACCGTGGCAGGATCGAGCAGTTCGCCTGGGGCGGCCAAATCGCCCTCCCCGCGCCCCAGTGCGCCCAGGAGTTGCTCCTTGGCGCGGGGGATCAGTTTGAGTTCGATGCGCTGGCTGTCCTGTGCCCGGGCATTGAGGAAGTGCTCGAGCGCGCGCAGGCGGTAGTATTCGACGCCCACCGGCTCGCCCTTCACTTCGCCGGAGCTGTTGCGGCTTTGATTGACCAGCACGCGCAAGACCTTGCTGCTGCGAATGTGCTGGAGATCGCGGGCATTGGCCGGCGGGATGTGGTGCTGCGGGCCCGGGGGACGTACCTGCGTCTGCGCCTGGCTGGCCAGGGGCAGCCCTAACAGCAGCATGAACATGAGCCAGTAGCGTGGCATTCAAGGTATCCGTCGTGAGTGGGTAGCCAAATGACGTTCGCCACGTTTGGGCTTGAGGTCAAAAAGACCATGCCCTGGACTCGAAGTTCTTGGACAGCCAGTTCGGCACGGGCTTTTGCTATGCTGGCGTCCCTGCGGCACGAGGTAGCACCATGCAATTGATCGATATTGGCGTCAACCTGACCAACAGTAGTTTCCATGACCGCCAAGCGGAAGTGGTCAACCGCGCCTTGGAAGCGGGCGTCGCGCAAATGGTTCTGACAGGCACCAGCCTGCCTGTGAGTGAACAGGCAATTGACCTTTGCCAGCAACTGGACAGCGCGCAAACTCACCTGTTCGCGACGGCCGGGGTTCACCCGCACGATGCAAACAGCTGGAACAGCCAGAGCGAAGCGCACATGCGCCAACTGCTCGCCGAGCCGCGGGTGCGCGCTGTGGGCGAATGCGGCCTGGACTTCAATCGTGACTTCTCTCCACGCCCTGCTCAGGAAAAGGCCTTGCATGCCCAGCTGGCATTGGCCGTGGAATGCCAGCTACCGGTGTTCCTTCATGAGCGCGACGCCAGTGAGCGCCTGCTGGCCATCCTGAAAGAGTATCGCGACCAGTTGAAAGCAGCCGTGGTCCATTGCTTTACCGGGGAACGTGCTGCCCTGTTCAGCTACCTAGACCTGGACCTGCACATCGGCATCACCGGTTGGATCTGTGACGAACGACGTGGGATGCACCTGCATGGACTGGTGGGCAGTATCCCAACCGGCCGCTTGATGCTGGAGAGCGATGCGCCATATCTACTGCCGCGCAGCCTGCGCCCTAAGCCCAAGAACGGGCGTAACGAGCCGGCGTACCTGCCTGAAGTGCTACGAGAAGTGGCGCTGCACCGCAGGGAAACCCTGCAAGAAACCGCCGCGCATACCACTGCCACGGCCAAGGCATTCTTCAAATTACCGTAGCTACCCTGATATCTCTTGATACATATCAACACCCTCCGAGTCGCTCTGGGCACAATGATGGCACCTTGCCAATATTGTTTTCGCTCAACTCAGAGAAGACCTGCCCATGGGTGCCTGGCTTAGCAATGTTTCACTGAAATACAAGTTCTGGGCGGTCAACGCCGTAGCCTTCGTGACCACGTTGCTATTGGTGCTGTACGCGGTTCACCTGGAGCAACGCGCCCGTGCTGAAGGGGCTGTACACCAAGCCACCGCCCAGGCAAGCCTGCTGGCGGCGTGGCCCGAAAGCCAGCCTTTGCCTCTTTCGCCAAGCATCATCACCTGGCGTGCTGGGCAGACGCCCTCCTTCGCCGGCGAGCCCCTGGAGGCCCTGCGCGGCGCACAGGGCTGGGTAGCACTGCCCTCCAGCCAACTGTTGGGACAAGACCCATTACAGGGTGCTCATGTGCTGCAAAGCGGTGATCATTACGTCGCAGTACTTGCCCAGTCACCCAGCCTGCGCCAGGTCTTCATCGATCGATTCTCGCATTATGCGGTGTGCGTGCTGATTCTGATGCTGGCCATGCTCGCCGCTTCGCAACTGCTGATCCGCTTTCTACTCAGCCAGCTCAACACGCTCAAGGACGTGATGCTGCATGTGGAAAAAACCGGCGATCTGGCCGCTCGCGTACCCCTGGCCGGCGGTGACGAAGTCGGTCAGATGGCGGGCGCCTTCAATGCCATGCAGGGTACCTACCACCGTATCGTCAGCACCGTTGCCACCACTGCAGCACAGCTCGACTCAGGTGCTGCGCGTCTTGCGGCCAGCATGAACGACGTGCGCCACGGCATGCTGGGGCAGCAGAGCGAAACCGACCAAGCCGCGACAGCCATCAATGAAATGTCCGCCACCGTCTACCATATCGCCCAGCATGCAGGGGCGACTCGCGATCTCTCCCAGACTGCCGACACGCTCGCCGGCAGTGGAAAAGACGTGGTCACTCGTGTGCAGACGTCCATTGCCGGGCTTTCCAGCGGCGTCCAGCAGACCGCCGAAATGATCCGTCAACTGGCCGAAGACAGCCAGAAGATCAATGGCGTGGTGAGCGTTATTCACAGCATTGCCGAGCAGACCAACCTGCTGGCACTGAACGCGGCCATAGAAGCGGCCCGTGCCGGTGACCTGGGCCGCGGGTTCGCCGTGGTGGCCGATGAGGTGCGCAACCTAGCCAAACGCGTTCAGTCATCAACCGACGAGATCACCACCATGGTGTCTGCCCTGCAGTCAGGCACCCGGGATGCGGTGGAGTTCATGCAGGAAAGCTCCTACAAAGCCGACGATTGTGTAAAACAGGCCCAGGAAGCAGGTGCGGCATTGGCCGAGATCACCGGCGCAGTGGCGCAGATGCGTGAAAGCAATACGCAGATCGCCGTGGCTGCCGAACAACAGAGCCAGGTGGCAGAGGAAATGAACCGCGCCGTGGTCAGCATCCGTGATGTCACCGAGCAAACCGTGCAGCAGACCGTAGGTTCGGCCACCACCAGTTCGGAACTCGCGACACTGGCCGGCGCGCTTAACAAGGCCATAGGTCAACTGAAGCTATAAGGTTCATAGCCAGCGCCGATTGGCTCTGCGCGCGCCTGCACACTAAGCTTTGGGCATGATCGAGAGGAAGTGCCCATGAACAAACGCCTACCCAATCTGCTCGCCTGGCAATGGCGCGGCTACCCGCATAGTCATCGTCACCCTGCAAACCTGGTGCTGCATTTGATAGCGGTTCCGCTGTTCATTCTAGGTGCGCTGTTGATCGTGTCTGGCTTGTTAGGGCTGGACATCGTGCAACTGGCCGTCGGTCTGCTCGCCCTGGTCGCGGCCATTGCGCTTCAACGTCACGGCCACCGCCTGGAGGCGGACACTCAAGAGCCCTTCATCGACCGTACCGACCGGGTTCAACGCGTGCTCAGCGAACAGTTCATCACATTCCCGCGTTTCGTCCTGAGTGGCGCGTGGTGGCAGGCCTGGCGCGACCGTCATAAGCCTCGAAGGTGATGGCCTTTAGGCAAATACCGTTACCGTTTGCCTGCTCAAGGCCAACAACGCGCCATCGTCACTCCATAATGCGGCGGCGGCATGGCCATAGCCCTCGTGTGCGTATTCGGTCTCCACGCGGTACTGGCACCAATCGCCAGCGTTCAGTGAACGTACAGGCTGCACGAACTCGATGGTCCAGGTAAGCGTACTGCCGGCCGCTGGCTGTTTCAGCATGGGCAGTACGCTAGGTGGCCATGCGTCTACCAATGCCAGCAGGTGCGCCTCGCTCATTACCCCGCCCTGCATGTCACGCAAGCGCACCCAGCCCCCCATGACGCGCGAGTCATTGCCGCTGAACGGCAGCCCACCGATTGCCCAGCGCAACTCCAGGTTCTTCATGAATTCCGGGGTCACTCCCGGGATGTGAGGCAAGGCTGCCGCGCTTTCCTCAAGGGCTGGCATCTGCGGCGCAGGTAGGGGCAGTACGGACACCGCAGAGCTTCGTGCGGCGCCGAAACTGCCCTGTACCAGCGTCACCACCTGCCCCTGCTGCACGGCGCGGCCCAGCAGCGTGCTGACACCCGTGCCCTGGCGCAATACTTCGACCTCCAGACAAATCGGAGTATCTGCCGAAGCAGGGGCGACAAAGGTAATGGCCAGCGAACGCACCGGGCGGTCATGGCCTAACCGGGCACGCATCGCCTCGAACACCATGGCAGCCATCAGGCCGCCAAAGATCGCTCGTCCCTGACCCCACCCTGCTGGCACGCGTACGCTGTCGGGGTGAGCTCTGGCAGCCTCAAGCACTTGTTCAAACGTCATGGGCAGCTCCTGGACGGGTAACGGATGTCCATCCTAGCCTGCTCTAGCCCCCGCAGCAGCCTTCATATCGGTCATTGTCCGGGCTTGTGGTGGGCCAACGCCTCACCCAAGGCGTCCAGCGTGCTGTCCGACCGACGCTCGGCCGCTTCCAGTTCGTGTGCCCATCCGCTCATGCAGCCAGCCAGATCGGCATGCTGTTGCGCTTGCAGCAGCCATTGCAGACGGTCATGCCAATCCCCCAGATCGCCCTGCGCGCGTTTCAGTGTGCGCTGAAGCTTCTTCGGGGCGTGGCCGAACTGGGGGTAGGCTTCGTCTGCGTACCGCGCCCGTTTGATCAGCAACCGCAACCGGTGGCGATCGTGCTCGGGATCTTGCAAGGCCGCGGCCAGTTTGCGCCACTGTTTGCGCAGGCGTTTCTCGATATGCTTGTCCAACCCCTTAATCAGGCCATCGCGCTCTGCGCCACGCACAAACGCGGGAAACGCATCAACCGTCGCCAGCAGCCGGGTCAGCTGCGGGCTGTGTGCGACGCTGGCATAAGATGGTCCTCGCCCTTGCAGACGCCTGCGGCCAGCTTGCTCGGCCCCCTGGGCAATGAGGGCGGCGCCCAGCACCTCGCCATCGCGCAGCGGCGTGGTGAGCGTTCCAAGAGCCTTGGCAGCACTTTCGAGTGGCTCCACACCCGGCAGCCCGCGTAGCGGTCGCACCAGGCTGCGCAGGCGGCGCACGCTGGTGCGCAGATCGTGCAAGGCTTCACTGTCGGTGTCGACCGCCAGGCGTTCGCGGCACGCCAGGAGCCGGACGTGCAAGGTGATGATCTGAGCGATGAGGTGATCAATCATGTCAGACACATGGCAACCCTCGATCAACGGCCGGCACGGGACTCACGGATGTAGAAGCGTGCTTTTTCAGCCTTGCGCGTGCAGCTCTCGTAACCCTCGAATTGCTGTTGCGTCTTGGCGCCAGTGAGCAGCGACAGCGCCTTGGAGTAACTCACGGCCCCGGCGAAGCCTTCAGCCTTGGCCAGATCGAGCTCCTTCCAGGCGGCGTCCAGTTGTGTGGCACAGCTGTCACGGTACGCCGTCTTGCCAGCGCAACCGGCAAGGGTCAGGGCAATCAACGGCAGGCAGATCCAGGCTTTCATCGGTTAAACCTCTGAGGGAAAGAAACAATGCACGTTCGACGCCAACCCGTTGCAAAAGTGCCCGCTTGGCTTCGCAAGCCACATGCTCGACAGGTTGCGCATTGATGCCGAGGGTGCGATGCGTGCATTGTAGTGTTTAAGTCGCGAATGCTGAGGGAAGTTGATGAACAAACGCGTGGCATTGGTGCTCGGATCAGGCGGGGCCAGAGGGTATGCGCACATCGGCGTGATCGAGGAACTCGAACGTCGCGGATACGAAATCGCCTGCATCGCCGGGTGCTCCATGGGAGCGGTGGTTGGCGGCATCTACGCTGCAGGCAAGCTTGAGCAATACAAGCGCTGGATCGAGAGCCTGGACTATCTGGATGTCCTGCGCCTGGTGGATGTGAGCTTCAGTCTGGGCGCCATCCGAGGCGACAAGGTCTTCGGCCAGATCCGCAAGATAGTAGGCGACATCGACATCGAGCAATTGCGCATTCCCTATACCGCCGTTGCCGCTGACCTGACCAACCAGCAGGAGATCTGGTTTCAGGAAGGCTGCCTGCATCAGGCCATGCGTGCCTCGGCTGCCATACCCAGTCTGTTCACGCCTGTCGTTCAGGGTAACCGCATGCTGGTGGACGGCGGCATCCTCAATCCGTTACCCATCGTGCCCGTGGTATCGAGCCATTGCGACCTGATTATTGCGGTCAACCTCAACGCGACCAACCAGAAGCACTATCAACTTCCGGTGATAGAGCGGCCTGCAGCCTTCAAGATGCGATTCGATGCACTGATCAACTCGCTTGGCTCGCACCTGCCATTTCGCCGCAAGCCCGCCGAAGAGTTGGTCCGTATCGAAAAAGGCATGACGCGCGACCGTTTTCCGCCCGTGAACCCTTGGCTGGCCGAGTCGGCAGATCCACAGGCGCAGCAGCCCACGGCTGCACCCGAAAGCGAAGGCGCGCCCAAGTCTGCCACCGGCTCGTTCATCATCGACAACGTAGGGCCCGCCTCGCTGCTGGACTTGATCAACCAGAGCTTCGAAGTCATGCAGACTTCACTGGCGCAGTACAAGATCGCCGGCTATCCGCCTGACGTACTGATCAACGTGCCCAAACGTGTGTGCCGCTTCTTCGAGTTTTACAAGGCGCCCGAGCTGATCGCGCTGGGGCGCGAGATTGCACGCGACACATTGGACAATCATGAGGGCGTCAAACGCTAACGCTAGCGGCGTCTTCGCTCAGGTAAAAAAACAGGCCGCTTGCGGCGGCCTGTCGGGTGTCTCCAAACGGATTTAGTAACGCGTGATGTCCGCGTTGGCCTCCAGCTGTTTGCGGTAGGCGGCGAAGTCCTGCTGGCCAGCACGAGACGCCAGGTAGCGGCGGATCTGCTGCTTCTCTTCATCCGTGGCCGCAGCACCGTCATTGACGCCCTTGAGTTGCAGCACGACCAGGCTGCCATCACGCAGCACAACGCTGCCATACACGGGTTTGTCCTTGGCTTGCGGCTTGCCGAGACGGAACAATGCCTGTAGCTCGACAGGGTCGATACCGTCCTGACCACGCGAGACAGCTTCATAGGGCTTCCAGCCCTGGCCTTCCTGAACGCTCGCAGGGGCGATGGAACCATCACGCAGACCCGCGATCAGCTTGTCCGCCTTGGCCTTGAGGGCAGCGGTGGCTTTCTCCTTGGCCAGGTGCTCGCGAATGTTCTTGGCAACCGTTTCGAGTGGCAGCTGCGCAGGCTTGCGGTGTTCCTTGACGCGCAGTACCACCGTCGTCTCAGGATCAAGCTCGATGGCGGTGCTGTTGGCACCCTCTTCCAGCACTTCCTCCGAGAACGCTGCCTGCACCACAGAGCGGTTGGCAGTGATGCCGTCGCCGCCTTCGCGGCCGAACGGAGCGGACGTTTGGACCTTGAGGTTCAAGTCCTGGGCCGGCTGTACCAGGTCGGAGGCCTCGTAGGCGGCGTCCTGCAACTGCTTGCTGGCGTCCACGTAGCGCTGCTCGACCAGTGGCGTCTTGAGGTCGCGGGTCAGTTTGTCTTTCAGGCTAGCGAAGCTCGGCACCTCGGGCGCCTCGACGCCAAGCAGCTTGATGATGTGATAGCCGTATTCGGTACGAACCGGAGCTGAGACCTGACCGTCGTGCAGCTGATACAGCGCCTGTTCGAACGCCGGATCGTACACACCAGGACCGGCAAAGCCGAGGTCACCGCCGTTATTGGCCGAACCTGGATCCTGGGAAAATTCCTTCGCCAACGCGGCAAAATCTTCACCCTTGGCCAGGCGCTGTTCGATTTCGTCAGCACGCGCTTTGGCCTGGGCATCGGTCGTCTTGTCGTTGACCTCGATGAGGATATGCGCCGCGCGGCGCTGTTCGGCAAGGTTGGCGATCTCCTTCTCGTACTGAGCCTTGAGCGCCTCGTCAGTGACTTTGGCTTGGTCGAAGAAGGACGATTTCTTGAGCTCTACGTAGTCGATGACGACTTGGTCAGGCGACATGAACTCCTTGGCATGGGCGTCATAGTGCTGCTTGACCTCTTGGTCGCTGACCTTGATCGCAGCCGGGTCGGCCTTGAAGGTCAAGGACGCGAAATCGCGGGTCTGCTTTTCAAGGCGTGCGAAAGCGTCGACTTGCTGATCGGTTACGAAGCTACTGCCGGCGATTCCGGCACGTAACTGCCCGATGAGCATTTCCTCACCGAGCATCTCGCGAAACTGCATACGCCCATAGCCCATCTGGCGGATGACCTGATCGAAACGGTCGCTGTTGAACTTGCCGTCAACCTGGAATTCCGGCGTTTGCAGCATGACCTGATCCAGCGCAGCGTCGGAAAACGCGAACTTGGCGTCTTTGGCACCCTCGAGCAACAGCTTGCGGCTGATCAGCCCCTTGAGGGCCTCTTCACGCAGCAGCTTGTCGTCAAGCAGCGCAGGATCGAAGTCCTTACCCAGCTGTTGCACCAACTGGCGGCGCTGCATGTCGGCCGCCTGGCTCAACTCGTTCTGGCTGATCGTTTCGCCGTTGACCTTGGCAGCATCCTGACTGTGGCTGGCGGCTTGGAAAATGGCTTCGAACCCGGTCAATGCCATCAGCACGACAATGAGACCGATGATGGTTTTGGCAATCCAACCTTGTGAATTGTCCCTGATATTTTGCAGCATGCGTCCCCCAGAGACGGCTGTACCACTGCGTCGACAACCGCGGAGCGTGGGTAGAGTCCTGATAAAAGAAAGGCGCATCCGAGGATGCGCCTTTTCTTAGCATACGAATCAGGCGGTAACGTTTGCGTCCCGCCTTCAGCGTGCTCGGACCTGGCCAGGCCGGGTCCGGCTGAAAGAGACGACTTAGTTGACGGCGTCTTTCAGGCCTTTACCTGCCTTGAAACCTGGCACCTTGGCGGCAGCGATCTTGATCGCCTTACCGGTCTGCGGGTTGCGGCCGGTACGCTCAGCACGATCCTTGACAGTGAAGGTACCGAAGCCGACCAGAACGACATCGTCGCCTTGCTTCAGGGCGCCGGTGACGGATTCGATCACTGCGTCCAGCGCTTTGCCAGCGGTGGCTTTCGAAATGTCAGCTTGTGCGGCGATAGCGTCAATCAGTTCCGACTTGTTCACTCGTAAGTCCCCTTGTGCTCTATTGAGTATGTTTCTAAGTATGTAAAGAAAGCGTGTGAAAACGGTGCTGGGTGGCCTGATGACAATAACGTGCCGCTTTATAGCAAGGCGCCGAAAATACTGTCAAGAAAGCCCCCCAGACTAAAACTGCTAGTGCGTGCTAATTCTTTCCTTTGCCTCAGTGTCGCGCTTATCGTCCTTCGCGACAATGTCGGAAGCCACATCTGGCAAGGGCTCCGGGGCGTATTGCAGCGCAATTTGCAGGACTTCGTCAATCCATTTGACCGGTTTGATCTGCAGATCCTGTTTAATATTTTCTGGAATTTCCTTGAGGTCGCGCACGTTCTCCTCAGGAATGATCACCGTCTTGATGCCGCCCCGGTGAGCGGCCAGCAGTTTTTCCTTGAGCCCGCCAATGGCCAGAACCTGGCCACGCAACGTGATTTCGCCTGTCATCGCCACATCCGCACGTACGGGTATTTGAGTCAGGGCCGACACCAGCGCGGTGCACATACCGATACCTGCACTTGGGCCATCCTTGGGGGTGGCGCCTTCGGGCATATGAATGTGAACGTCGTGCTTTTCATGGAAGTCGGCTGCGATCCCCAGGCTGCGGGCGCGGCTACGCACCACTGTCTGCGCAGCCGTAATCGACTCGACCATGACGTCACCGAGCGAGCCGGTTTTAATCAACTGACCTTTGCCAGGAATGACCACGGACTCGATGGTGAGCAACTCGCCCCCCACTTGCGTCCACGCCAGACCCGTCACCTGGCCGATCTGGTCCTGCTGCTCGGCAAGGCCGTAGCGGAACTTGCGCACGCCCAGCAGGTGTTCGAGCTGCTCGCCGGCGACCTTGACCTTGACCTGCTTCTGTCCTGCGTGCTCCTTGACGACCTTGCGGCAGACCTTGGCAATCTGACGTTCAAGACCGCGCACACCCGCCTCGCGCGTGTAGTAACGAATGATGTCGCGGATGGCCGAGACATCGATCTCCAGCTCTTCTTTTTTCAGGCCGTTTGCCTTGACCTGCTTGGGCACCAAGTATTTGACTGCGATGTTGATTTTTTCATCTTCGGTGTAACCCGGAAGACGAATGATCTCCATCCGGTCCAGCAATGCTGGCGGGATATTCATCGAGTTGGAGGTGCACAGGAACATCACGTCCGACAGGTCGTAATCGACCTCCAGGTAGTGATCGTTGAAGTTGTGGTTCTGCTCGGGGTCCAGCACCTCCAGCAGTGCCGAGGCCGGGTCGCCGCGCATGTCGCTGCCCATTTTGTCGATTTCATCGAGCAGGAACAGCGGGTTACGCACGCCCACTTTGGTCATCTTCTGAATCAGCCGCCCGGGCATGGATCCGATGTAGGTCCGGCGATGGCCACGGATTTCAGCTTCATCTCGTACCCCGCCCAAGGCCATGCGCACGAATTTGCGGTTGGTCGCAGCGGCGATGGATTCGGCCAGGGACGTCTTGCCCACGCCAGGTGGACCAACCAGGCACAGCACCGGACCACGGATTTTCTTGACGCGCTTTTGCACGGCAAGGTACTCGAGAATACGGTCCTTGACCTCTTCCAGACCGTAGTGGTCTGCATCGAGAATGTCTTCGGCCTTGGCAAGGTCCAGGCGCACTTTGCTCTGGGCTTTCCAAGGCACCTGAACCAGCCAGTCCAGGTAGGACCGCACCACGGTGGCCTCAGCCGACATCGGCGACATCTGCTTGAGCTTGTTCAGCTCGGCCTGGGCCTTGGTCATGGCGTCCTTGGGCAGGCCAGCGGCTTCGATACGCTTTTTCAGCTCCTCGAGCTCGTTGTGACCCTCATCACCATCGCCAAGCTCTTTCTGAATGGCCTTCATCTGCTCATTCAGGTAGTACTCGCGCTGGCTGCGCTCCATCTGCTTTTTCACCCGGCCGCGGATGCGCTTTTCGACCTGCAGCAGGTCGATCTCGGCATCGAGCAATGCCAGGACATGCTCGACCCGCGTTGGCAGGTCGACGATTTCCAGAATTTCCTGTTTCTGCTCGATCTTCAGGGCCATGTGGGCAGCCATGGTGTCGACCAGGCGCCCGGGCTCATCGATGCTATTGAGCGAGGACATCACTTCGGCTGGCACTTTTTTGCCCAGTTGCACGTACTGCTCGAACTGCGAAAGCAGTGTACGCACGAAGACTTCCGATTCGCGCTCGACAGCCTCGGTCTCGTCAATCAGAGACACTTCAGCGCGCACATGGCCGTCGACTTCACTGAAGCGCTCGACAGTACCCCGCTGCTCGCCTTCGACCAGCACTTTAACGGTACCGTCAGGCAGTTTCAGCAGCTGGAGCACGGTAGCTACGGTACCAACGCGGTATAGCGCGTCTTCGCCCGGATCATCATCAGCCGGGTTTTTCTGGGCGAGCAGGAGAATCTGCTTTTCGCCCGTCATCGCGGCTTCGAGGGCCTCGATGGATTTCTCACGCCCCACAAACAGCGGGATGACCATGTGCGGGTAAACAACGACGTCGCGCAATGGCAAAAGAGGCAAGTCGAGGGTGGTCTTCATGATTTCGCCTCTACAGCGGCCTTAGTGGCCGGAAACCGTGGAATTGATGTTTGGACCTAATGTGGGGGTACACCCGCGAAATTACAAGCGCTGGCGCAGGAAAAGCAAAAAGGGGGCCCTAGGCCCCCTCTGTGCTACGCGGTCAGGCGACCTGCCCCGAATCAGGCGTCAGGCGCTGCCTTGGCTTGCGGCTCGCTGTTCTCGTAGATCATCAGCGGCTGCGAGGTGCCCTCGATGACGCTTTCATCGATCACCACCTTGCTGACTTCCTTCGCAGAGGGAATCTCGTACATGGTGTCGAGCAGCACCCCTTCCAAGATGGAACGCAAGCCACGGGCGCCAGTCTTGCGCTCCAAAGCTTTGCGAGCAACGGCCTTGAGCGCATCGCTGCGGAACTCGAGGTCGACGCTTTCCATCTCGAACAGCTTGGCATACTGCTTGGTCAGCGCGTTCTTGGGCTCGGTCAAGATCTGGATAAGCGCTGCTTCGTCCAGCTCATCAAGCGTTGCCAACACGGGCAAGCGCCCCACGAACTCGGGGATCAGGCCAAACTTGACCAAGTCGTCAGGCTCGACCTCACGCAGAGATTCACCGACTTTCTTGCCCTCCTCCTTGCTGCGCACTTCAGCACCAAAGCCCATACCACCTTTGGTGGAGCGGTTCTGAATGACCTTTTCGAGGCCAGAGAACGCGCCACCGCAGATGAACAGGATATTACGGGTATCAACCTGCAAAAATTCCTGTTGTGGGTGCTTGCGACCGCCCTGTGGAGGTACGGAGGCAACGGTGCCCTCGATGAGCTTGAGCAAGGCTTGCTGCACACCTTCACCCGAAACATCACGGGTGATGGACGGGTTATCCGACTTGCGCGAAATCTTGTCGATTTCGTCGATGTAGACGATACCCATCTGGGCCTTTTCCACATCGTAGTCGCACTTCTGCAGCAGTTTCTGAATGATGTTCTCAACGTCCTCACCCACATAACCAGCTTCGGTCAGGGTGGTGGCGTCCGCGATTGTGAACGGTACGTTCAACAAGCGCGCGAGGGTTTCGGCGAGCAAGGTCTTACCCGAGCCCGTCGGGCCGATGAGCAGGATATTGCTCTTGCCCAGCTCGACATCGTCACCCTTCTTGTCACGCTGGTTCAAGCGCTTGTAGTGGTTGTAAACCGCCACGGCAAGCACCTTTTTCGCGCGTTCCTGACCAATGACGTACTGGTCGAGGATACCGCTGATTTCTTTCGGCGAAGGCAATTTGTGCGCGCTGCTTTCGGCCTGAGCTTCCTGCACCTCCTCGCGGATGATGTCATTGCACAGGTCGACGCACTCGTCGCAGATAAATACCGAGGGCCCGGCAATCAGTTTGCGCACTTCGTGCTGGCTTTTGCCGCAGAAGGAGCAATAAAGCAATTTGCCGCTGTCCTCGCCGTTACGGGTGTCAGTCATTCGATCGATCCAATCCGGTAGGCTTGCAACACAAGATGAAGGCAATTGCGGGCTTTTTCAAGTCCGCAGGCAGGCGCATCATGCGCCTACCTGCCCTGGCCTCCCGCTTCAGGAAGCCAGTTGCCGCTTGTCGTATACCGAGTCGATCAGGCCGTACTCGGCTGCGCGCGAGGCGCTCATGAAGTTGTCGCGCTCGGTGTCGCGCTTGATGGTCTCCAGATCCTGACCGGTGTGGTAGGCCAGAAGCTCGTTCAGGCGCGCCTTGATGTTCAGGATTTCCTGGGCATGGATTTCGATATCGGTAGCCTGGCCCTGGAACCCGCCCAAGGGCTGGTGAATCATCACACGCGAGTTCGGCAGGCAGTGACGCTTGCCCTTGGCACCGGCAGCGAGCAGGAACGCACCCATGCTGCAGGCCTGGCCGATGCAGATGGTCGATACGTCCGGCTTGATGAACTGCATGGTGTCGTAGATCGACATGCCGGCGGTTACGGACCCACCCGGCGAGTTGATGTACAGATGGATATCCTTGTCCGGGTTTTCCGCCTCAAGGAACAGCATCTGTGCGACGACGAGATTGGCCATGTAGTCTTCGACCGGGCCAACCAGGAAGATCACGCGCTCCTTCAGGAGGCGCGAGTAGATGTCGTAGGCGCGTTCGCCACGGGCGGACTGCTCGATAACCATAGGGACCAGGCCGCCTGCAGCCTGGATGTCAGAGCTCTGCTGAATAAAAGAATTGCGGGACATGTCCTGCGCTCACTCCCAAATAGTCATGGCTTGAATACACACAAGCCAGCGCGAAGGCTGGCTTGTGGGGGCTTCCTGCGAAAAGACCGCTTACTCGGCTTCGTCAGGTGCCTGGGCTGGCTTGACGGCCTCTTCATACGAGACCGACTTGTCAGTCACAGTCGCTTTCTGCAGAACAGTATCCACAACTTGTTCTTCAAGCACAACCGAACGCACTTCGTTCATCTGCTGGTCGTTCTTGTAGTACCAGGCGATGACTTGCTCAGGCTCCTGGTAGGCCGAAGCCATCTCCTCGATCATCTCGCGAACCTTGGCATCGTCTGGCTTGAGGTCGTATTGCTTGACCACTTCTGCCACGATCAGGCCCAGCGCAACACGGCGCTTGGCTTGCTCTTCGAACAGCTCGGCCGGCAGTTGCTCAGGCTTGATGTTGCCACCGAACTGCTGAACCGCCTGCACGCGCAGACGATTGACTTCGTTTTCCAGCAAAGCCTTTGGCGCTTCGATCGGATTGGCAGCCAGCAGACCGTCCATGACCTGGTTCTTGACCTTGGTCTTGATGGCTTGGCGCAGCTCACGCTCCATGTTCTTACGAACTTCGGCGCGGAAGCCTTCCAGGGTCGATTCCTTGATACCGAACTGGGCGAAGAACGCTTCGTTCAGCTCAGGCAGCACAGGGGCCGACACGCTGTTGACGGTAATGGTGAACTCGGCGGCCTTGCCGGCCAGGTCCAAGTTCTGGTAGTCCTCTGGGAAGGTCACGTTGACGACGCGCTCTTCGCCAGCCTTGGCGCCGACCAGGCCGTCTTCGAAGCCTGGGATCATGCGGCCGGAGCCCAGCACCAACTGGGTACCTTTGGCCGAGCCACCGGCGAACGTTTCACCGTCAACCTTGCCAACGAAGTCGATGTTGAGCTGATCATCGGTTTGCGCGGCGCGCTCGACGGCTTCGAAGCGCGTGTTCTGCTTGCGCAGCACTTCCAGCATCTTGTCCAGGTCAGAATCGGCGACTTCGGCGCTCAGGCGCTCGACGGTGATCGACTCGAGGCCGGCAACGGTGAACTCCGGGAATACTTCGAAGATCGCGACGAACTCCAGGTCCTTGCCTTTTTCGAACGACTTCGGTTCCACGGACGGCGCGCCGGCAGGGTTCAGTTTCTGCTCGACAATGGCTTCGTAGAAGGAAGCCTGAACCAGATCACCGAAGGCTTCCTGGCGGGCATCGGCCTCGAAGCGCTGACGGATCACGCTCATGGGCACCTTGCCGGGGCGGAAGCCGGCAACCTTGGCGCGCTTGGCAGTCTGCTGCAGACGCTTGTTGACTTCGTTCTCGACGCGCTCAGCCGGAACGGCGATGGTCATGCGGCGCTCGAGAGCGGAAGTGTTTTCAACAGAAACTTGCATGGATATTCCTCGTTGCACAGACGTTAGCCGGCGTTAGCCCGACTCCAGAATCAAGGGCAAGCATTCTAGTGAGTCGCGCAGCAGAAGTCACCCCACTCGGGACGACCTGAAACAACGCCGGTCGATTAACTTTCAAGGGCCGCACGGCGAACCGCGCGACCTGTTTCCAAGAAGCCTGGCCAGACATTGCAACGATCACTTGCCGCAACATCTTGCTCAACAAATACACCTTGAACTGCACGCCCCTTATTCGGGCTCTATCTCGTTGAACTCGCAGTACTCCTCCCAGGACAACCCCAGCGCATCGGCCACCTCCCGGTGGGTCTCAAGGCGCATGACCCGCAATTGTTCCGGGGTTTCGGCGATCAGCTCAAGTGCGAGCTCCCAGGGCTGGATACCTTGCTCTTCAGCGGCATCCTCGAACGCCCATTGAATTTGCTGCGCCTGCTCACGCGCATCCAGCGCGCGGATCTCTTCGAGCAAGTGAGGGTTCGCTTCGGCGAAACGCTGCAGCGCGGCAGCCTGGCGGGCTTCTTTTGCGATCATTGGCTATGTCCTGGTACTTCCCGCTTCACCGGGTTTCAACCGGCTGAAATCTATCAGCTTTTATTGGGACGAAACCAGCGGATTGCAAGGGCGGCCTGCAATAAATACTGACGCCACGGCCCGAGGCAGCGCTGCCGAGCCATTAGGCAAGCCGGGTGCCTGGGAGCGAGCCAGTCCAGCGCGTTGACCGACCTGATCATCACAGGATCGACCGCGTCGAACACCCACACAGGATCCGGGCGCACCAAAAAACAAAAGGCGCCCGATCTCGCGATCAAGGCGCCTTTCGTATTAAGGATGGGGTGGACGATGGGAATCGAACCCACGACAACTGGAATCACAATCCAGCGCTCTACCAACTGAGCTACGCCCACCATATTGCGGTGTAACGGTACTGCCTTACTGAAGCATGGTGCGGACGAAGAGACTCGAACTCTTACAGCTTGCGCCGCTGGAACCTAAATCCAGTGTGTCTACCAATTTCACCACGTCCGCGTAACGCTTAAAACAAAGGCGCCAGTTACCGCGCGGCGCCTTCGAAGAATATGGGGTGGACGATGGGAATCGAACCCACGACAACTGGAATCACAATCCAGCGCTCTACCAACTGAGCTACGCCCACCATAACGCGTTCAAACACCTTGCTTGCCAAAGCTGCCTAAGTGGCGCACCCGGCAGGACTCGAACCTGCGACCATCCGCTTAGAAGGCGGATGCTCTATCCAGCTGAGCTACGGGCGCTTAAGCTTGAAGCCTAACTGAACAAGGCACTGACAGCTCACTGCCAAACGACTCATTCTGCCCGACTTCGCCAACCAGTGCTAGGCTGTGCCCGACAAGTGCGGCGAATCTTATAGCCGACCCCTGGGGTCGTCAACAACTTTCTAAAAAAAATTTAAATTATTGAAGGGGTTAGGGCATTTGCCCGACCGCCCGCCTTTGCCCTCCGGCCATGTCGTGCGAGAATACGCGTTCTTTATTGTTTCCCTTCCGATGGTTAATCACGCGTCTATGACTGCACAACTAATCGATGGCAAGGCGATTGCCGCCAAGCTGCGCCAGCAAATCGCTCAACGTGTCGCGCAGCGGCGCCAGGAGGGCCTGCGCACGCCGGGCCTGGCAGTGATTCTGGTCGGCACCGACCCTGCCTCCCAGGTCTACGTCTCGCACAAGCGCAAGGATTGCGAAGAAGTAGGCTTCCTGTCGCAGGCCTTCGACCTGCCTAGCCACACCACGCAAGAAGCGCTTACTGAACTGATCGATCGCCTCAATGACGACCCGTCCATTGACGGCATCCTGCTCCAACTGCCGCTGCCCGCGCACCTCGACGCGTCGTTGCTGCTCGAGCGCATCCGCCCGGACAAGGATGTGGACGGCTTCCACCCCTATAACGTCGGTCGCCTCGCACAGCGCATCCCGTTGCTGCGCCCCTGCACACCCAAGGGCATCATGACCCTGCTCCAGAGCACCGGGCAGGACCTGTACGGCATGAATGCCGTGATCGTCGGGGCCTCGAACATCGTTGGCCGGCCAATGGCGCTGGAGTTGTTGCTCAGCGGCTGTACGATCACCGTGTGCCATCGCTTCACCCAGGACCTGGCAGGGCATGTCGGGCGCGCGGACCTGGTGGTCGTTGCCGCCGGCAAGCCTGGGTTGGTCAAGGGTGAATGGATCAAGGAAGGTGCCATCGTCATCGACGTCGGTATCAACCGTCAGGAGGATGGCAAGCTGGTGGGCGATGTCGTCTACGAAACCGCCCTTCCCCGTGCTGGCTGGATCACTCCGGTGCCAGGCGGCGTAGGGCCGATGACCCGCGCCTGCCTGTTGGAAAACACCTTGTATGCGGCCGAAACGCTTCACGGCGATTGAGGCAAGCGAGCATGGCGGCCCTGCCGTCATTGCTTGAGCGACGGGCGGTTATCTACCGCCCCATCCTCATTCAGGCGAATTCGATTATTGGCCAGCCTGCCCGCCCTGCCGCTGCGTTTAGTCACCGCTAATCGCGCACCTCTGATATCGAACGCCAGACTCCTCTCGGCTCCACCTGCCAGCGCGTGACAATTGGCACTACATGGGTCAGCTAACAATCCATTGCCCCATTGGGTTTCCAATAAACACAGATGCCCTAAACCCGCGGGCCTGCGCAAGCCTCATCACATCCCCTTGGGGTCTGTATCTAAAACGCTTTCGCGTTGAATGCCGCCCTCCATGGCAAGCTTATTGCTGCCTGTAGCATGTTGCCTAAGCTCTAGGCCCTCTGATGGGTGAGCTGACACTTACTGCACTCCAACAGAGCATTGAGCGTTTACATGCACCATGACTGGTCAGACCGGTAAGGCCAAAAAAGCTTGCACTGCGCCGAAAATAGGCGTTTTATGGCCAAGCGCTGAACAAACCGGTAAGACCACAATAATTAAGTCCTGCGCTCATTCGCCCCGTGCGGCCAACGAAGCAAGGACACCGACCTGAGATCACTCCCATGCTCAAATGGTGCTCGCGTTCGATCTTCCTTCAAGTCGTGCTGGGCCTGGCCCTTGGCGTTGCCTGCGGCCTGAGTTTCCCCGACCTTTCCTTGCAGCTCAAACCCCTCGGCGATGGCTTCATCAAGCTGATCAAGATGCTGATCGGCCTGATCGTCTTTTGCGTAGTGGTCAGCGGCATTTCCGGTGCCGGTGACCTGAAGAAGGTCGGTCGCATCGGCCTCAAATCGGTCATCTATTTCGAAGTGCTGACCACGCTGGCGCTGGTCATCGGCCTGGTGTTCGCGTTCACCAGTGGTATCGGTAGCGGCGCCAACATCCACCTCGACCAGTTGTCCGGCGCTGATGCCAACAGCCTGGCCGAGCGTGGTCAGCATATCCATGGCGCCACAGCGTTCTTTATGGACCTGATCCCCACTTCGGTGGTAGGTGCCTTTGCTGACAACAACATCCTGCAGGTACTGTTGTTCTCGGTACTGTTCGGCAGCGCGCTCAACCTGGTGGGCGATTCGGCTGCGGGCATTTCGCGGCTGATCAACGAGCTTAGCCATGTGATCTTCCGCATCATGGGCATGATCGTGCGTCTGGCGCCCATTGGCGTGTTCGGCGCCATCGCCTTCACGACCAGCAAGTACGGCCTGGAGTCGCTCCAGCATCTGGGCGGCCTGGTGGCGTTGTTCTACCTCACCTGCGCAGGGTTCGTGCTGATCGTGCTGGGTACCGTCATGCGTTTGTCGGGGCTGAAATTGCTGCCCCTGATCAAGTATTTGCGCGAAGAGCTGACCATCGTCCTGGGTACGGCTTCTTCCGATGCCGTGCTACCGCAGATCATGCGCAAGCTCGAACACCTGGGCATCGGCAGCTCAACGGTCGGGCTGGTGATTCCAACCGGCTATTCCTTTAACCTTGATGGTTTCTCCATCTACCTGACCTTGGCCATTGTCTTCATCGCCAATGCCACCGGTACGCCCCTGGCGATGACAGACCTGCTGACGATCTTGCTGGTTTCACTGGTCACGTCCAAGGGCGCGCATGGGATTCCAGGCTCGGCGCTGGTGATACTTGCCGCGACACTGACTGCAGTCCCTGCGATCCCGGTGGTGGGCTTGGTACTGGTACTCGCTGTGGATTGGTTCATGGGCATCGGACGCGCGTTGACCAACCTGATTGGCAATTGCGTTGCCACCGTGGCCATCGCCCGCTGGGAAAAAGACATCGACCTGGAGCGCGCTCAGAACGTGCTCGACGGCAAGCCTGGCTTTGCGCACAACCCGCGTAAGCAGCCTGCAGCCCACCAACAGGAATTCTGAAAGAAAAGGGCCGGCTCGCATGCCGGCCCCTGAAGGAGCGAAACGTGATCAGCTCATCAACCGTCGTCAACGCTGTGGTGGAAAAGCTGCGTCAAGCCCTCGCCCGTGGCCAATGGCGCAGTGGCGACATGCTCCCTGGCCAGCGAGAATTGGCCGAACAATTGGGCATCAGCCGCCCGAGCCTGCGTGAGGCGGTCATCGTGCTCGAGACCCTTGGGCTGGTGCGCGCTTTGCCAGGCAAAGGTGTGCTGGTGCTGGATGCCGATACAGCTACCTCGGCTTCGGCGCCCACTGCCAGTGCACAGGCCAGCCTCGCCGATGTGCTTGAACTGCGCTATACCCTCGAACCCTTCATCGTCGGACTGGTGGCCCAGTCGGCCAACAGCCAGGACATCGGCCAGTTACGGTTGACCTTGATGGACATGCGTGAAGCCCTTGAGGCCGATGACAGCGAAGCGGGCATGAACGCTTACATTGCATTCCACCAGGCGCTGTTTGCCCTGACCACCAACCCCATTTTCCAGAGCGTCGTACAGCAAACGGGCATTGCCCTGAAGCAAAGCGCGGACATGCTGCGCAATTCACCCGAGCACCTGGCTGCCCGTCTCAAGGAAAACGAAGCCGTGGTGCGGGCGATTCGTGAGCGCAATAGCACCCAGGCCAGCACCCAGATGCGGCAACACATTCTCGCCGAGGGTTTGCGCATGGGCATTGCGCTCAATGTGCCGGACGAACATCGGCACCCATAATCCAGGAGAGCAATCATGAAGGGTGCACATCACCTGCCCGACCTGCTTGCAGCCGGTGAGACCCGGCTTTGCGCCGAACAGATCTACCCACGGTTGTTCGATGCCATTCTGGAGCAACGCCTGCCGCCTGGCACTTTGCTGCCAGAGCAAGCGCTGGGCCAGGCATTTGGCGTGAGCCGTACGGTCATCCGCCGAGTGCTAGGCCGCTTGAGCGACCAGCAAGTAGTAGTACAACGCCCAAGCCATACGGCTCATCTGGTTGCGCCCGATCCGAATCAGGCACGTCAGGTACTGAGCGCGCGCCGGCTTGCCGAAACCACGCTGATAACCCTGGCCGTCGAACGCGCCCGCCCCGAGCAACTCAAGCAGCTGCGCCAATTGGTCGAGCGTGAACGCGTGCATCATGAAAAGGGCGAACGCTGCGCCGCTATACGTCTGGGTGGTGAGTTTCACCTGAAACTGGCCCAGGTGGCGGACAATGCTCCGTTGTCGCGCTTTCTCAATGGGTTGGTGCCCATGACGTCCCTTATCATCGCGCGATACGAGTCACCGTGCTGTGACCATTGCGCCTGGCAAGAACATGCAGCGCTGATTGAGGCGCTCGAGCGAGGCGATGCACAGTCCGCCCTCGCCCTGATGAACGAGCACCTTGACCGGCTTGAAGCCAAGCTTCGACTGGACTGAGCCAGGTGATTTCAGCGAACCTGCTGACAGCAGCGCCTCAAGTTGCTGCCATTGCCGAACTGGGCAGGCCGAACATTTTGTCGAAAGCCCAGTTGTAGGCAAAGGTATAGCAAGGCACCAGCACGATGAATGCCATGTCCACCAGCAGCGCATCGAGCAGGCTCATGTCCAACCACCACGCGATCAGCGGAATCAGGTAGATCACGAGGGTCAGCTGAAACCCTACTGCGTGCACTACGCGCCGAGCCACGCTGCGCCCTCGTGTGGCTTGCCGGCTTTCCCAATATTCAAACAGCGTGTTGTAGACCAGGTTCCAGATCATGGCGATGGTGGTGATCATCACCGCGAGCGGCCCCGTGTGAGAAGCCTGGGTGTCGGACAGGTAGGCAAGACCCAAGGTGGACATGCACAGGCCGATCAACTCGTAAAACGTCACATAAACCAGTTTGCGCTTCAAACCCTGCACTGCATCGACCTCATCTAAATAGCTTGGGCCGGGTATAGTGCGTCATTACATCTGACAACAAAAGTCAGCAGCTTTCAGCCTGACTGACAGGAGAAGCGTGTGTCATTTACCAGTGAAACTATCCAGGTTTTTCTCACCGTGCTGGACAAAGGCTCATTCTCTGCCGCCGCGCGCAGCCTGCAGCGCGTGCCCTCGGCGGTCAGCATGGCAATCGGCAACCTGGAGGCCGAGCTGGGCTACAGCCTGTTCCAGCGCGGAGCTCGCGATGTTCGACCCACAGTCCAAGCCCTTGCGCTTGAGCCCCATGCGCGGCTGATTGCCGAGCAGTTGGGTTTGCTGCAAGTGCATGCCGTAGAGCTCTCCGAGGGCCTGGAAAGCAACCTGACCCTGGCGGTGGTGCCGGACGTCGATCAGCAGCTGCTAATAGCGGCCATTGCCGAGCTCGGCCAACGTTATCCATTGCTCGAAGTCGCGATACTGAGTGCGCCGCAAGAACAAGCGCTGGATTTGCTGGACAGCGGTCGGGCCGACCTGTGCGTGGCATTTGCAGGTCTTCACGTCGACCCGCAGCGCGGGTTTCAGCTGATTGGCGTCGAGTCTCTGGTGGCGACCCTTGCTCCTCATCATCCGGCCGCACGGTCTGGTGTAATCCAGAACCTCGAAGACCTTACAGGCGTGCGGCAGATCCTGGTACGCAGCCGCGACCTGCCGTTGACCGACCCGCGCATGGTCATTGGTGCCACCCATTGGACGACCGACAGCTTCGATTTCGCCTTGCAGATGGTCGAGGCAGGCCTGGGCTGGGGTGATCTGCCGCTGTCCAGGGTCGCGCCGCTGCTGGACGCAGGCCGCCTGAAACGTTTGGCCTTCCAGAACACGCGCAACGAGCTGCAACTCCCGGTGCATGTGTTCTGGCGTAAGCAGCAACCGCTGCTCAAGGCTGCCAGGATGCTGGTCGAGCGGCTGGCCTTGAGGTGATCGCCGCTTGTCGAAAGCTGTGAGAAATTTCCGTAGGCGTATCAACCTTTTACCCGCCACGCCGATACCCCTTTGGACAGGGCTGACAGCGCACCACACCCGCGCTGTGCCCTCCCGTTAATGGCTCAAGGTCTCGAAACATGAACCTGAAATTTCGCCACAAGATTCTGCTCAGCGCCAGCGGCGTAGTGGTATTGGCATTCGCCTTGTTCACGCTGTACAACGATTACCTGCAACGCAATACGATCCGGCAGAACATCGAGGCATCGGTGGAACAATCCGGCGCATTGACCGCCAGCAGCGTGCAGAACTGGATGAGCGGGCGCATTCTTGTACTGGAAAACCTGGCGCAAGACATCGCCCAGCTCGGAACGGGGGATACCCTCGCTGGCCTGGTGGATCAGCCTTCCTATACGCGCAACTTCCTCTTCACCTACATGGGCCAGGCCAACGGGCTATTCACGCAGCGCCCGGATGCGCAAATGCCTGCAGACTATGATCCACGCAAACGCCCTTGGTACAGCGCAGCTGCCAACGCCGGCCAGACCTTGCTGACGCCGCCCTATCAAGCGGCTGTGGGTGGCCTGGTGGTGACGGTAGCCATCCCGGTCAAAAGCCGGTCAAACGGCGAGCTGCTCGGTGTAGTGGGCGGCGACGTCAGCCTCGATACACTGGTCGAAATCATCAACAGTGTCGACTTTGGCGGCATAGGCCACGCCTTCCTCGCCGACAGCGATGGCCAGGTGATCGTCAGTCCTGACAAAGATCAGGTCATGAAAAACCTCAAGGACATCTACCCTGGCACCAACCTGCGCGTTACACCCGGTATGCAGGACGTCGTGCTCAATGGCCAGGAACGCTTGATCTCATTTGCGCCAGTAGCCGGCCTGCCCTCGGCCAAGTGGTACATCGGTCTTTCGATCGACAAGGACAAGGCTTATGCAGCCCTGAGCCAGTTCCGTACTTCGGCACTGATCGCCATGCTCATCGCGGTCGCTGCCATCGCAGGCCTGCTTGGCTTGCTGATTCCGGTGCTGATGCGCCCCTTGACCACCATGGGACGCGCCATGCGTGACATCGCCGAAGGCGAAGGTGACCTGACCCGCCGCCTGGCGGTGCAGAATCAGGATGAGTTCGGTGAGTTGGCTACCTCTTTCAACCGCTTCGTTGAACGTATCCATGCCTCCATCAGCGAGGTGTCCTCGGCCACACGGCTGGTCCACGACCTGTCTGAAAAAGTCGTCAGCGCTTCCAATGCCTCCATCAACGGTTCTGAAGAACAAAGCATGCGCACCAACAGCGTGGCGGCAGCGATCAATGAACTGGGCGCCGCGACCCAGGAAATCGCGCGTAACGCAGCCGATGCATCGCAGCATGCGAGCGGCGCCAGTGAGCAGGCCCACGATGGGCGTGCCGTGGTGGAGGAAGCGATCAGCGCCATGACCTCGCTGTCGCAGCGCATCAGCGAATCGTGTGCACAAATCGAAACCCTGAACGCCAGCACCGACGAAATTGGCAAGATCCTGGATGTGATCAAGGGCATTTCTCAGCAAACCAACTTGTTGGCCTTGAACGCGGCCATCGAAGCCGCTCGCGCTGGCGAGGCCGGCCGTGGCTTTGCCGTTGTGGCTGATGAAGTGCGAAATCTTGCCCACCGTACGCAGGAGTCGGCCGAGGAAATCCATCGAATGATTACCGGCCTGCAGGTCGGCTCACGCGAGGCGGTGCATACGATGAACACCAGCCAGGTTTCCAGTGAGCAAACCGTCCAGGTAGCCAACCAGGCTGGTGAACGCCTTGCCAGCGTGACTCAGCGCATTGGCGAAATCGACGGCATGAATCAGTCGGTGGCCACCGCCACCGAAGAGCAGACTGCCGTGGTGGAAAGCCTCAACCTGGATATCACCCAGATCAATGCGTTGAACCAGCAGGGTGTGGAGAATCTCAACGAAACGCTGCGCCATTGTGATCAATTGGCCCAGCAAGCCGGCCGGTTGAAGCAGCTGGTGGGCAGTTTCCGGATCTGATTGTTTAACGTCGTATGGGGCAGCGCCATGATGCGGGCTGCCCCCAGTTATAACCTAATAACGAACAAGTCTATTTGGCTATAAAAAAATCTATATGCTGGCTGCATCCGATAACAGGCAAAGCTGGGCAGTCGAGTAGCGTATGGATGTAGGTTCTTTCGGTTTTACCATTGCAGGATTGGTCGTAGGGTTCATCGTTGGCATGACAGGTGTAGGCGGTGGCTCGCTGATGACGCCAATCCTGCTGTGGTTCGGGATCAACCCAGCAACGGCAGTGGGTACCGACTTGCTCTATGCGGCGATCACCAAGGCCAGCGGCGTATGGGTACATGCGCGTAACAAGAACATCGATTGGAAGATCACGGGGCTCCTCAGCCTGGGGAGCGTTCCCGCGGCTGCACTGACGCTGTGGTTCCTCAGTACGCTGCACACCGACACCACGGCCGTAAACGCGATCATCAAGCAGGGCCTAGCCGTTGTATTGATCCTCACAGCCTTGGCTATCTTGTTCAAATCGCGGTTGCAGGCATTCGCTAGCCGCCACGCCGGTGACCATTACCATCTGAGCGATCGTAGCCTCAATACCCTGACTGTCCTGACCGGCGTCGTATTGGGTGTCATGGTAACGCTCACCTCCATCGGCGCTGGCGCACTGGGCACCGTCGCCCTCTTCCTGCTCTACCCTTTCCTGATCACACGTCGCCTGGTTGGCACCGAGATAGCTCATGCCGTCCCGCTCACGTTGGTGGCTGGGCTGGGTCATGCGGGCATGGGTAACATGGACTGGTCATTGCTCGGCTACCTGCTGCTGGGATCACTGCCGGGTATCTACCTGGGTAGCCACCTGACCGGGCGCATATCGGACCGCGTGCTGCGCCCGTGCTTGGCCGCGATGCTACTGTTGATTGGCTATAAGCTGGCGTTCTGAGGGCAGTTGATCCTCAACCGCCACTGGCCGCTGAAGCTCAATTCGATGCGTGACAATGGCAGGACATCGATGCGTTGGGCTGCCACCATTGGGCAGCCCAGCACCTGTACCAATACTGCACGCATGACCATTGGGTGAGTGACAGCGAACCATTCACCCGGCAGCTCAAAATCCTTCAGCCAAACGCTCATACGATGGCAGAGCGCTTGAAAAGACTCCCCTCCATGCACCTCGCTCGCGGGGTTCTCCAGCCAGTCGGCCAAGGCTGACGGCTGCTCGGCTTGTACGCGCTTTAACGCCAGCCCTTGCCATCGCCCCATGTTGCAATCCGCCAATCCTGACGCAATCGTTGCATCGCCCAAGGCCAGGGCGGTTTGCTGAGCGCGCTGTTCCGGCGCTGTCAGGATCTGAAATGTACCGTGCGGTACGCAGCGGCGGGGTACGGACACCAGCGGCTCTTCCGGTTCAGGGAAATACCCACGCTTTTGAGCCAGCGTTAGTCCATGGCAGATCATCGTCAGGCGAGTGGCTTTCACCTTTTGGGCCTCGAGGGTAGGAATGAATTCAGTTAGCCCCGAAGGCGATCATCCTAGTGACCTCGTCCGGAGCGGTATAGCCTACGCAGGATGATTCATTAATCAAACACAGTTGTTGTTTTTCAACGCCCTGCTCACAGGCAGATGGAGAAGCACCGTTGAGACTTTTTGCAGCCCAAAGACAAAACCCCTACCTGCATGCGCAGATAGGGGTTTTGCGAAATGAATCTTGACGATGACCTACTCTCACATGGGGAAACCCCACACTACCATCGGCGATGCATCGTTTCACTACTGAGTTCGGGATGGGATCAGGTGGTTCCAATGCTCTATGGTCGTCAAGAAATTCTGTAACCAGAATGTCCTGTTGGACAGCCCAGCGAAT